>DAISLG010000017.1:4544-19416 GCA_036820565.1 Gaiellaceae bacterium
GTCATCCCGCCGGTGATCGCGCAGGAGATGAAGACCTTTGCCCCGCTGGCCACGGGCGGCATGCTACAAGAGCCGTCCTGCGAGCTCGGCGCCCAGCTCGACGAGATCCTCCCGCGCCCGTTCGCGCCGACCACTGAGAGCCCGCACTTCCGCGCCCGCCGGGGCCAGGACCACCCGCCCGCCGAAAAGCACACAGTCGACTCCCTCCTCGCGGCAGATCCGCAGCACCGCGCCGGGCCCCTTGCCCTCGGTCGTCGTCGCGTCGACGGTTCCCTCTCCGGTGACCACGAGCGCCGCACCTCGAACGCGCTCCCGGAAACGCAGGAGGTCGAGGATCAGCTCGGCGCCGGGAAGGAGCTCGGCTCCGAGCGCGGCGAGCGCCGCGCCCAGACCGCCCGCCGCCCCCGCCCCGCGGCGGTCCGCGAACGGCGCCAGCTCCTCGTCGGCCGCCAGCCGCCGCTCGAGCTCGACCACCTGGTCGGGCGCCGCGCCCTTCTGCGGCCCGAACGCCCGCGCCGCCCCCCGCTCCCCGAGGAGGGGATTGTCGACGTCGCAGGCGACGCGGACAGGCATGTCGCGCAACCGGGCGCCGAGGACGCGCCGAAGGCCGCGGCCGCCGTCGACGGTCGCCGTGCCGCCGAGGCACACGAGCACCGAGGCCGGGCGGTCGGCGAGGACGGCGAGGAGGAACTCGCCGAGACCAGCGCTCGACCCGCTCATCGGATCGCGCTCGTGCGGAGCGAGCAGCGGCAGGCCGATCGCCTCTGCGGCCTCGACGATCGCCGTTCCGTCCGGCAAGACGAGGTAGCGCGCCTCGACCGGGCGCCCGAGCGGGTCCGCGACGGTCGCGCGGCGCCAGTCGCCTCCGAACACGGATGCGAGCACTGCCGCCGAACCTTCGCCGCCGTCGGCGATCGGAAGGGCTTCGCACTCGGCGCCGCCCTCGGCGAAGCCCGCGACGAGCGCCTCCGCCGCGTCTGCCGCAGCCATGACCCCCTTCAGGCTGTCGGGTGCGGCGAGGGCGCGCTGCGCGGGCATGCGGCCTCTAGTGGGGCTCGCCGCGGTCCGAGCCCTCGCCGCGCACGGCCTCCTCGTCGCGCTCGCGCTCCTCGCGCCGCCGGGCGAACATCACGACGAGGCGGTCGATCCGCGAGCCCTCGACGACGTCGACCCGGAAGTCGATCCCGTCGTGCGAGATCCGGTCGCCGCGCTCGGGCGCGCGGCCGAGCAGGCCGAAGACGAAGCCGGCCATCGTGTGGTAGTCCTCGCTCGGCAGGTCGAGATGGAAGCGCTCGTTGAATTCCTCGATCGGGAAGGTGCCCTCGATCCGGACCGTGTCGTCGTCGATCCGCTCGACCGACTCGTCCGGCAGGTCGAACTCGTCCTCGATCTCGCCGACGATCTCCTCGAGCAGGTCCTCGAGCGTGACGATGCCCTCCATGTCGCCGTACTCGTCGATCACGATCGCGAGGTGCTGGTTCGTCCGGCGGAACTCCGTCAGGAGGTGGGCGAGCTGCTTCGTCTCCGGGACCATGTAGGCGGGCCGCACGAGGTTCTCGACCTCGACCTCGGCCATTCCGCGGCCGTGCATCGCCTGGATCAGGTCGCGCACGTGGAGGACGCCGACGATCTCGTCGAGCGAGCCACGGTAGACCGGGTAGCGCGTGTACGGCGAGTCGAGCACGGCCTGGAGGCACTCCTCCGGCGGGAGATCGACCGACAGCGCGACGACCTCGGGCCGCGGCACCATCACGTCGGAGGCCTCCTTGTCGGCGAAGTCGAAGACCTTGGCGATCATCTCCTGCTCGCCCTCCTCGATCTCGCCCTGCTCGGCGGACGAGGTGAGGAGCATCCGGATCTCGGCTTCCGAGTGCGCGTCGTGCTCGGCCCCGGGCGGATCGAGTCCGAGGCCGCGCAGCACGAGCTCGGTCGCGCGCTGGAGCACCCAGACGAGCGGGTGGAAGAGGATGAAGAAGCCGCGGACGGGCGCCGAGACGGCGAGCGCGGTGCGCTCGGAGTAGCCGAGCGCGATCCCCTTCGGCACGAGCTCGCCGATCACGACGTGGAGGAACGTGATGATCAGGAACGCGAAGCCGACGGCGAGGAAGGTCGCGAGCCACGGGTCGAAGACGTGCGCGAGCACCGGCTCGCCGAGCGCGCCGATGGCGAGGCTCGTCAGGGTCACGCCGAGCTGCATCGCGGCGATGAACCGCGGCGGGTCGGCGGTGATCCGGCGCACGGCACGCGCGCGGCGGTCCCCCTGGTGCTCCAGCTCGACGATCCGCGTCCGCCGGGCCGTGACGAGGCCGTACTCGGCCGCCACGAAGAACCCGTTCAGGAGAATGAGCACCGCCACGGCGGCAAGCTCGATGATGACGGTCACGCCCCGCTCTCCAGGGCGCGCGTACTAGGCGGGAGCTCGTCGTCCACTCGGTGCGGGCAGTATAGATGACGTCCCGACGACACGAACGTGTGTTCTATACTGCACGGATGGCGGTCGACTACCGCGAGGAGCCCTGCAAGGTCGCGCTGAACCGGGTGCGCGGGATGATGTTCGGCTGGTCGCTGAACCCGTACATGGGCTGCGTCCACCGCTGCACGTTCTGCTACGTCCGCGCCTTCGAGGCCCGCGCAGACCGGCCGTCGGACGAGCGCTACGGCACCTCGATCCGCGTCAAGGTCAACGTCGCCGAGGTGCTCCGCGCCGAGCTCGCGCGGAGATCGTGGAAGCGGGAGCACGTCGCGATCGGCGCGGCGACCGACCCGTACCAGCCCGCGGAGGGGCGCTACCGGCTCACGCGGGCGTGCATCGAGGCGCTCGCCGCCGCGTCGAACCCGTTCCACATCATCACGCGCGGACCGATGATCGTCCGCGACCTCGACGTCCTCCAGGAGGCGTCGCGGCGCGCCGACGTCGGCGTGACGTTCTCCATCCCGACGCTCGACCCCGAGGTCTGGCGGACGACGGAGCCCTCGACCGCGCCGCCGCGCCAGCGCCTGCGCGCGCTGAAGACGCTCGTGGACGGCGGCGTCAAGGCGAGTGTCGGGATGGCGCCGATCCTGCCGGGCATCTCCGACCGGCCCGAGCAGCTGCGGGCGGTGATCGTCGCCGCGCGCGAGGCCGGGGCCTGCGGGATCTGGGCGAACCTGCTCTACCTGCGGCCCGGAACGCGCGAGCACTTCCTCGAGCAGCTGGCGCGCGACTGGCCGGAGGAGCTCGACCGCTACGAGCGGCTCTACCGGCGCCGCGCTCATCTCGGCGCCGAGCAGACGAGACCGGTCAAGGCGACGGTGGCCGAGCTCGCCCGCGAGGCCGGCATCCACGACCGCCGCACCGTCCGGCTCGTGCCGCCGCCCGAGCCGGAGCAACTGCTTCTGCTTCCCGCATAGAATCCCGCCTCGTATGCCGGAAGAGATCACGTGCCTGATCGTCGACGACCACGAGGTCGTCCGTGAAGGCCTGCGCCTGTCGCTCTCCCGCGCACCGCACATCCGCGTGATCGGCGAGGCGTCCGACGGCCAGAGCGCGGTCGACCTGGCGGAGCGCCGCCGCCCCGACGTGGTGATCATGGACGTACGCATGCCCGGCATGGACGGGCTCGAAGCGACGAAGCTGATGACGGAGAAGGTGCCGGAGACCGCGGTCCTGATCTTCACCGCCTACTCCGAGCGGTCGCTGCTCGGACGTGGGCTGGAGTCGGGCGCGAAGGGCTACATCCTCAAGGAGGCGCCGCATCTGACGCTCGTCCGCGCGATCGAGAAGGTCGCCGCGGGCGAGGGGTACGTCGACCCCGCGCTGATGCCCGCGTTCCTGGCGGGGCGCGAGTCGAACGACATGCTCACCGGCCGCGAGCGCGAGATCCTCCAGCTCCTCGCCGACGGGATGTCGAACGCCGACGTGGCCGCGCGCCTCTTCATCAGCCAGGAGACGGTCAAGAGCCACGTCCGCCACATCCTCACGAAGCTCGAGGCGGACACCCGCACCCACGCGGTCGCGATCGCGCTGCGAGAAGCAATCATCGATTGAGCCAGGACGGCGAGGAACGAGGTCCGCTCCAGGACCGGATGATCGCGGCGGAGCAGGACGAGCGGCGGCGGATCGCCCTGTTCCTGCACGACGGTCCGGTCCAGTCCCTCTCCGGGATCGCGCTGATGCTCGACGCGGCGCTGAACTCGGTCGAGACGGGCCGCCTCGAGGAGGCGAAGACGATCATGGCGAACGCACTCGATCGCCACCGCCAGACGATCCGCGAGCTGCGCGACCTCTCGTTCGCACTCGAGCCCGTCGTCCTGCGCGACCAGGGGTTCGGGCCGGCCTTCAACGCGCTGGCGGAGCAGATCGGGATCTCGAACAAGGTGCAGGTCGACCTCGACGTGGAGGCCGCCGAGACGCTCGGCGAGAACGCGCAGGTGGCGCTCTACACGATCCTGCGCGAGTCGCTCGACCAGGCGATCCGCAGGGGCCCGCCGACGCGGATCTCCGTCTCGGTCGCGCGCACAGCGGACGGCGGCGTCGACGCCACGATCGCCGACGACGGCGCCGACGAGCGGCGGCGGCGCAGCTTCGAGGGGATCGAGGAGCGCGTGCGCCAGCTCCACGGCACGGTCGTGGTCGACGCGGGCGCCGACGGCGGCACCGAGGTGCGCGTCTCGCTGCCGCCGTACACCGCCCAGCGCTAACATCCGCGCCGTGCCGGGCTACCTCCTCTACCTCTCGAAGCCGACGGGCTACGAGCTCCAACCGATGGACGGCGACGCGCCGTCCGTGGGCGACTCGGTCGAGAGCGGCGAGCAGACACTGCGGATCATGAAGCTCGGCCCCTCCCCGGTGCCCGGCGACGACCGCCGCTGCGCGTACGCCGAGCCCACCAAGTAACAGGCTGTTACTCGGCGTCCTCGGCGGCGATGCGGCCGAAGACGAGCGCTGCCGCGAGCCCGCTCGCGTAGCCGCCCGCCGAGATGCCGCCGGCGTCGGCTCCCGCGGCCCAGACGCCGTCCGCCACGCGGGCCCGCTCGTCGATCCGCAGCCCGCCGATCGTGTGCGTGATCGACGCCTGGACGTGCACCGCGAGCGGCTCGGGCGCGGCGAACGGGAGCTCCCGCGACGGGATCGCCGTCCCGGACGCCTCGACCAGCTCGCGCACGGACCGGTCGCGGATCCGCCGCTCGAGCGCCTCCTCGCCGACGAGGTACCACGCGCGCGCGCCCGGCTGGCGTGCGGTCGCCTGGACGAGATCGTTCTCCGACCAGGACACGTCCCCGTGGAACTCCTCCCCACGCTCGTTGACGACCCGTGCCCAGCGGCCGTAGAGCTGCGCGAGCGGGACGAACTCCTCCTCCGTGAACGGCCGCGCGGGCATGTTGCGCCCGTAGAACTCGTCCATCCCGGCGGAGAGCGCGCCGCCGCGCCCGAGCCCGAGCCGCAGGCCGTCGCCGGCGCTCCACGGATTCGCGCGGAGCGCGACGGGCTCCGGCGTGACGTACCGCGCGACGAGCTCCGGGTCGCCCTGGAACCCGCCGGTGGCGAGAATGAGCGGCTCCTCCAAGGAACAGTCTGTTCCTTGGAGGATCGGGTCGCCCGCCGCCCGGAGCAGCGCCTCGGTCAGGCCGCGCGGGTCGAACCGGAGGCCCACGGTCCGCGGGTTGCCGGTCTCCTCCCAGACGACCGGCGCGCCGAGCGAGCGGAGCCAGTCGAGCCCCTCGTCGAGCCGCTCGATCACCTGCGCCTGCAGCGCCGGGTCGCCACCGGGGCACTCCTCGCGAAAGTCGGCGAGCGAGCGGTAGCGCCAGACGACGCAGCTGGAGAGCAGCATCGAGCCGCCCGGCCGGTCGCCCTTCTCGTACAGCCGCACGTCCGCCCCGAGCTCGCGGGCGCGCGCCGCCGCGCAGAGGCCGGCCATCCCGGCGCCGAGGATCGTGAGACGGCTCAGGTCAGCGAGAACGTCGGCTTGTGCTCGACGAACTCCGTCCGGACGCGCTCGGGGCCCCAGACGAAGACAGCGAGCGTGTTGGCGGCGTCGACGACGTTGTCGATCTCGATCCCGAGCTCGGCCGCACCGTCGATGTGCTCGGCGACGGAGTCGACGAGGACGGCCAGGTGGTTCAGCAGCGGCCGCTCGGGGTCGCCCGGCTCGCCCGGGTGGAGCTCGACGTAGGCGCCGCCGACCTCCACGCGCGGCGCCCCGCTCGGCCCCGGCGCGGCGGGCGCAAAGCCGAGGCGCTCGTACTCGCGCGCCGTCCCCTCGGGGTCGGCCGAGAAGAGGGCGACGTGATCGAGGTCGTATTCGACGCCGGTCGGCGCCTCGACGAGCCCGACGACGAGCCCCTCGCCGAGCTCCGCGTAGCCGTCGTAGTCGTCGGGGAGCGAGGAGACGCGCAGCGCGACGTGTTTGAGCGCACCGCGCTCGCGCGGCCCCTCGGCCTCGAAGAAGGTGAGCTTGCCGTGCCGCGCGCTCGAGCCGACGAGGGTGAACGCGTCCTGGCGGTCGATCACGTGCATCCCCAGCCGCGCCGTCGCATAGTCGACGAGCGGATCCCGGTCGGCGACCCAGAGGGCGACGTGGTCGAGCGTCTTCGGCCTCACGGCGTCAGGCTACTTGCGCCGCTCGACCTCGCGCAGCAATTGCGCCTTCGTCATCTTCGACCGACCCGGCGGCACAGCGCTTCATTTGAGGTTCTAAAGCCTTTTCGGGAGGAGCGAAGACGCCGAAGGCGGCTTTAGGCGACGACCATCGTTTACAGGCCCCTCAAGCTGGTGCGGTGAAGAGCGGCCGGCCGGTCGGGGCGTCGACGCCGCCGGCCCGCTCGAGGGTCACCGCGACGGTCGCTCCCCTCGGCACGCGCTCGGTCAACGTCGCCTTCGAGCCGGCCGTTCCGCCGCTCAGGAGGCCCGCCCGCCGCGGCGCGGGGCTCATCACCCAGATCTCGTACGTCCTCCCGGCGGGGGCGGCACGCAGGCCGGACACGGCCAGCTCGGCCCTGCCGGAATCCTTCACGACGAGCGTCCCGTTCGCGCCCCGCAGTGGGATCTCGCGGGAGGAGCCGCCGTTCGAGGACGCCCAGAGACCGACGACGACGACAGCGGCCGCTGCGGCCAGAGCCGGCGGGATCAGACGCCGCGCGGAGCGGAACGGGATCACGTTCGAGCGCTCGGCGCGGGCACCGTCGAGGACGCGGTCGCGGAGCCCGGCCGGCGGCGCCGGCCCGACGTCGGCGAAGGCGAGCGAGGCGGCGGCGACGCGGAACGAGTCGACGTCGGCGCGGCAGCGGTCGCAGCCCTCGAGATGGGCCTCGAAGGCGCGCTCGTCCTCGGCGTCGAGGGCGTCGAGCGCGTAAGCCGCAGAAAGCTGGTGGAGGTTTTGGGCCATAGAGCTACTTGAACCTATTCGTCCGCGCTCGCTGCGCGGTTCGCCGCTACTGGAGCGGCGGGTTCTGGACGTTGTGCTCCGTGGCGTAGCTATCCACCAAAGTGTTCACCACGTCAAGCCCCTCGCCGTACGCGTAGTTGATCCGCACGAACGGCTCCCACTTGTCCGGCAGGGCGTCCTCCGGGAAGATCGCCTCGACCGGGCACTCGGGCTCGCAGGCGCCGCAGTCGATGCACTCCTCCGGGTCGATCACGAGCACGCGGCCGGCCTCGTGGATGCAGTCGACCGGGCACACGTCGACGCAGGAGAGATCCTTGATGTCGATGCAGGGCTCAGCGATGATGTAGGTCATCGGCGCGTACTCTAGCGAGCAGTGAGCTCAGCCACGATCTGAGCCGCACGCTCCTGGAGCGCGGCCTTCACGACGACCTGGTCGAAGCCCGCGTTGTTCGCCGCGCGGAGCCCCGTCGTGTCCGCGTGGTTCGCGAAGCCGACGATCGGGACGTCGGGATACGCGTCCGCGACTTCCCCCGGGTCGATCCGGGAGATGTCGGCGATCACGAGGTCGGGCGGGTCGATCCCGTCGGTCGAGATCACATGGTGATCCGGAAGGAGGGCCTCGAGCTTCGCGCGGAAGAACAGGTCGACTCCCGCCAGCAGGATCGTCGCCACGGACGGAAGATAGCCCGAATGTCGGGCGTTGAACAGTCCTACCCGAACGGCCTCGAGCTGATCCGGCGCGGCGCGTTCTTCGCCGCGCACGAGGAGCTCGAGCTCGCGTGGCGCGCCGCGGCCCCCGCCGAGCGCGATTTCTTCCAGGGTCTCGTCCATGTCGCGGTCGCGTGGTACCAGGCCGGGCGGGGCAACAGGGTCGGCACCGAGCGCCAGCTCGAGAAGGCGGCGCGGCGCCTCGGCCCGTACGCGCCGGCGCACCGCGGGCTCGACGTCGGCTCGATCCTGCGCCAGCTCGAGGCGGCGGCCGCCTGCGTCGCCGCCGGGTCGCTAGATCTCGCTCAGCCCGAGCTGGTCGAGGAGGTGAGAGAGAACCGCGCGCAGCCACCAGTCCCTGTGGAAGAAGAGCAGCACGCCGAGGGTGACGAGCACGGCGCCGCTCCCGCCGCGGATGACCAGGTAGTGGTCGCGGAACCAGCGGAACGCCGTCATGGCGCGGCCGAAGGCGAGACCCGCGACGAGGAAGGCTGAGCCGAGGCCGAGCGAGTACGCAGCGAGCAGGATCGCCCCGCGCAGAACGCTCCCGGTGTCGCTCGCCAGCACGAGGATCGACGCGAGCACGGTGCCGATGCACGGAGCGGCGCACACCGCGAAGGCGCCGCCGAGCAGGAGGTTCGAGCCGCGACCGCGCGCGCGGCGCAGGAGACCGTGCGCGACCGCGCGCTCCGGCCAGGGCAGCAGGCCGAGGAACGCGAGCCCGAGCACGATCAGGACGAACCCGGCGATCTGCGTCTGCACCTGGCGGTCGACGAACCCGCCGAGGGCCGCCGCGCCGGCACCGAGGATGACGAAGACGACGGTGAAGCCCGCGATGAACGGCACGCTCGCGAGGGCGATCCTCCGCCCCGCGCCGCGCTCGCCGAAGCGCTCGTACTCGACCGCCGAGACCGCCGAGAGGTAGCCGGGGACGAGCGGCAGGACGCACGGCGTCACGATCGAGATCAGGCCGGCGAGGAACGCGATCGGCAGCCGCTCAAGCATCGAACCTGGCGAGCGCGTCGTCGAGCCGCCGTTCCGACTCCGCGTCGAGTCCCGGCTCCGCAGCCTCGGGCGCCTCGCGCTTCCGGCTCCACTGCCACGCGCCCAGCCCGACCGCCGCGCCGGCGACGACGATCCCGCCGAGCGGCAGGAGCCATGCCAGCAGCCCGAAGCCGCTCTTGCCCGGCTCGGCCAGGATCGCGGGGCCGAAGTCCGCGACGAGCCGCCGCTTGATCTCGCCCTTCGAGTCGCCCGCTCGGATTCGCAACGCGATGAACGCCTTGATGCGCTGCGCGACGGGCGCGCTCGACATGTCGAGCGTCGTGTGGCACGTCGGGCACATCACCTCGCCCTCGAGCTCCGACTGCGTCGGGTGCCGCTCGCTCGCAAGCGCGGGTGCGGCCACGGCGAGCGCGACCAGCGCGATCAGGAGGAGCCTCACGACCGCAACGCGCGCCGGATCTGTGCGGTCAGCTCGGCGCCCGAGATCTGCCCGGGATAGTGCTTCGTCACGCGGCCGCGGCGGTCGACGAAGAACGTCTCGGGGTAGCCGGTGAGGCCGTAGGGCTTCACGAGCGTGCTCTTCGCGTCGTGGACGAGCGGGTACGTCATCCCGTAGCGGCGAGCGAACCTGCGAGCGTCGCCGGAGAAGTCCTCGAAGTCGACGCCGACGAACTGCACGCCCTGCGCGCGGAAGCGGCGGTAGGCCCTCTGGAGCTCGGGCGCCTCCGCCCGGCACGGCACGCAGTACGCGTTCCAGAAGTTGACGACGACGACCTTGCCGCGGAGCGACGCAAGCTCGAGCCTCCCGGGCGCGTCGATCCGCGGGAGGTCGAAGTTCGGCGCGAGCGGGCGCCTGCCGCTCCGGAGCGAGCTGTCGACGCGGTTCGAGCCGTGATGGGCGACGTCCCAGACGAGCAGCGCCAGCAGCCCGGCCACCGCCGCGAGCGCCACGCCCCGAGCCGCGAGCCGGGCGCGCCCTCCCATCAGACGATGAAGACCGTCGTCCCGACGGCGACGTGGTCGAACAGCCACTCCGCGTCGGAGATGTGCATCCGGATGCAGCCGTGGGAGGCCGAGTAGCCGATCGAGGCGTCGTCGGGGGTCCCGTGAATGCCAACGCCGGGTGCCGAGAGCCCCAGCCAGCGCGTGCCAAGCGGGTTGCCGGGGCCGGGCGGAACGGGCTTCAGTCCGTGGGCCCACGGCGAGGCCGGCGGGTACCACCACGGGTTCGCCCAGCGCACGACGATCAAGAAGCGGCCGAGCGGCGTCGGGTAGATCGACTGGCCGGTCGCGATGCCGAACGTCCGCGCCGGGCGCGTCCCGTGGTAGAGGTCGAGCCGGTTCGCGCTGCGGTGGATCACGATCACGGAGGCGAAGCTCGTACGCGTCGTCTCCGGCAGGACGGCGTGGGTCGGCAGCCTGACGGGGGCGCGGCGGTTCTCGTGGAGCGCCTTCACGAGCGCCCGCGTCGCCGCGGCGCGGTCGAGCTCGAGCCCGGGCCGCTCCCTGGTGATGAACGGCGACCCGAGCCGGAGCGCGAGCTTCGCGTCGACGGCCGGGCGGTCGATTCGCTTCGCGATCCGGTCGACGTACCTGCGCAGCGTCGCGCCGTGGACGGCCACAACGAGGTCGACGCGCGAGTTCGGCGCGGCCGCCCGCGCGCGGTCGACGGCGCCCTTGAAGTAGGCGACGGCGCCGAGTTGGCGCGGGGTCGGCGAGAGCCGGTGGCGGGCGGCGATCACGGTCACGGGAGCCGCGAACGAGGCGCGCAGGAGCGCGTCGGCGGCCTCGGGCGAGAGCCCTCCGACCGGGACGCCCGCGATCCTGACGCCGGTCGGGAGCTGGAGCGGCTTCGGCTGGGTGGTGACGGTCGTCGTGGCCGCGGTCGTCGTCGGGGCGGTCGTCGTCGCGGCGGTCGTCGTCCCCGTCGTGACGGTCGTCGTGGTCGTCGGCGTCGTCTCCGCGACGACCGCAGCGGCCATCGTGCCGGCGAGTCCGAAGCCGAGCACGAAAAGAGCTGCAAAGCCAACGCGCCTCACTGATTCAGTGTAGCCAGGAAGATCCTCGGATCATTGGAGACGACGGCGTCCACGCCGATGCCGTCCATACGCGCGAGCAGGGCGGGATCGTCCACCGTCCACGCGATCACGGGGACGCCGAGCGCGTGGCAGCGGGCGACCGTCGCCGCCGAGAGCACCGCGAAGTGGAGCGACGCGACGGTCGCTCCCGCCCGGGCGAGCAGCAGCGGGATCCGGTGCGGCAGGACGCGCCGGATCGCCGCCGCGGCACCCAGGGTGAAGGGGTAGGCCAGGCGGCTCCGCGTCAGCCCGTAGCGGTCCTCGGGGTAGGAGATCGCGCGCGAAAGCTCCGGCTCGAGCTCGGCGAACCGCCGCAGGCTCGAGGCGAGGAAGGAGCTGACGAGCGCGCGGTCGGTGAGGTCGTGGCGGCGGAGCGCGGCGACGATCTCGGGCTCGTGGCCCGCCTCCTTCACGTCGACGTGGACGCCGACGTGGTGCGGCCCGAGCTCCTCCAGGGCGTCGTCGAGCGTCGCGAGCGCGGTCGGCAACTCGTGGCGCGAGTGTCCGAGCACGACGCGGCCGTCGAGCCCGAGCACGTCGAACTCGACGAGGTCGACCCCGGCGCGGACGGCGGCGGCGAGCGACTCGATCGTGTTCTCGGGCGCGAGCGCGGCGGCGCCCTTGTGGCCGATCCGCAGGACCCGGTCGACGCGACGGAGCTGCACTAGGAGGCGGTGCGCCTGATCACGACGACGGCGACGTCGTCGTCGAGCTCGCCGTCCCCGAAGGCGCGGCAGTCGGAGACGACGAGCTCGGCCAGCTCCTTCGCCGGCAGCTCGTGCCCCCGGGCGATCGCCTCGTCGAGGCGGTCGACGCCGTAGAGCTCCCGCTCCCGCTCCCGCCGCGCCTCGATCACGCCGTCGGTGTAGAGCACGACCGCGTCGCCCGGCTCGAGCGTCGCCGCGACGGCCTCGTAGACCTGCCCGGAGTCGATCCCGAGGGCGAGGCCGCCTGGCGCGAGCGCCTCGACGACGCCGCTCGCGCGGACGATGCGCGGCGCCGGATGCCCGGCCGCGGCGCAGGACGCGGCGCCGGTGCCGGGATCGATCGTCAGGTACGCCATCGTGATGAACTTTCCGAGCGCGATCTCGCCGACGATGACCTCGTTCGCGTGTGCGAGGAAGTCTCCCGGCTCCTGATGCTCGCGCGCCAGCGAGCGGAACACGAACTTCGCCATCGCCATGTCGGCGGTCGCCTCGATCCCGTGCCCGGTGACGTCGCCGAGGACGACCGCCAGCCGGCCGTCGGGAAGCTGGAGGAAGTCGTAGACGTCGCCGCCCACGTCGACGGTCGCGGCCGACTCGTAGACGGCACCGAGCTCGAGGCCGGGGATCTCGGGAACGCGGTCCGGCAGCAGCGAGCGCTGCATCGTGTCCGTGAAGTCCTTCTGATGCTGGTAGAGCCGCGCGTTGTCGATCGCGAGCGCGGCCTGCGCGGCGATCGAGAGCGCCGCCTCCATCGTCTCGCCGTCGATCGGCCGGGCCGGGTCGAGCGAAACGATCGTGAGCGACGCGAGCACCTCCGCCGGGGTCGCGATCGGGAGGAGCGCCGCAGTCGACCCCTTCTCGAGGAACGGCACGAGCAGGGCGTGGGAGCCGCCAAGGGTCTGGGCGACGCTCGCGGTCAGGATCAGCGACTCCCCGGTCCGGAAGAGGCGCTGGATCGGGTTGAGGGCAAGCCGCTGCGGCTGCGCGAGGATCGTGCGGACGGCGTCTGCGAGGCGGACGTCGGCGACATGGACGGCACGGGGCTCGAGCAGCTCGCGGCGCCCGTCGGGGATCCGGATCACGGCCGCATCGACATCGAGCAACTCGACCACTGTGCGGGTGACGGCGTCGAGCGTCGTTCCGAGGGAGAGGCTCTGCGCGAACGACCGCGAGATCTCGTAGAGCGCCCCGAGGCGCTTCGCGGCCTGGCGCTCCGACGCCAGCGCGCCCCCGAGCGCGTCCCCGAGCTCCTTCGCCTGCTCGTGGAGCCGCGCGTTCTGCACGACGACGGCGAGCTGGACGGCCAGCGAGGAGAGCAGGGCGACCTCGTTCTCGGTCAGCTCGCGCTCCGCGGTCGGGTAGGCGGCGAGCAGGCCGATCGGCTCCGCCCGCACCCGCAGCGGCACCGCGAGCGCGGACGTGAGGCCGGCAGCGGCGAGCGCCGCTCGGGCCGGCGCCAGCGCCGGTTCGGTGTCGCCGCCCTGGACGAGGAGCATCGTTCGCGCGCGGAACGGGCCGAGGGCGAGATCGAGGAGGATGTCCGCGACGTCGTCGTGGCGGTCCGGGAGGCTGCGGCCGGCCGCCGCGACGAGATCCTTGCCCTCACGCAGGTACACCGCGATCCGGTCGATCCCGAGCAACTCCGCGATCCGGTCGACCGCCGTCTCGAGCGTGTGCGCGAGCGAGAGGCGCGAGATCGCCTCGCCGACGACCTCGAGCAGCGCGCGGCTCCGGTCGAGCTCGAGCGAGAGCCGCCGGGTGTTCTCGCTCGCGCGCAGGGCGTGCGCCGCGCGGGCGCAGAAGCCGGCGAGCAGTGCCACGTCGGACTCGGTTGGCGCCGAGTCGGCGGGATAGAACAGCTGGAGGACGCCGAAGGCGGGCTGGCCGAGCTGGAGCGTCGCCGCCCGCGCCAGCGCCTCCGGGACACCGGCGACCTCCTCGACGGCGGCGGGCCGCCACTCCCCGAGCGCCCGCACCGCGATCGCCGAGGCCGCGTCCAGCCACGCGTCGATCGGCCCGACCGACACGAGCGGCTCGAGGGTCTCCCCGGCGCCGCCGCGCCAGAGCACACCCGCGGCGGCGCCCGTCGCCTTGGCGGCCAGGTCGAGGACGTGGGCCGCGGTGCGGCTCCCGTCGGCCCCGGCCGCCAGCGTGTCGCCGGAGGCGGTGAGCGTCGATGTTCCCGCCGCGGCTCGGACGTCGCCGCGGGGCGCCCGGCCGAGCACCGCGAGCGCGAGCTGGCCGGCGGCGAACCGCGCGACGGCGCGCTCGGTATCGCTGAAGGAGCCGCTCCCCCGCATCAGCTCGAGCGTTCCGACGAGCCGGTCGCCGGCGGTCGCGGGAAGCTGGAGCGACGAGGCCGCCCGCACGCGCACCGCGAGCCGGCGGACGGCCGGCGGCAGCCGCTCGGGCTCGCTCACCTCGCCGTCCTCGACCTCGTCGACCGCGACGCGCGACCCCTCGATCTCGGCGGCGAGCGCCGACGACGCCGGCGCGACGGCGCGCGCCAGCAGGAAGCCACCTGTGTCGTCGACGACGCGCGCGACGACCACCTCCGAGCCCGTGGCCGCGGCGACCGCTGCCACGAGCGTCTCCAAACCCTCGCCGATCGGCTCCGGGCCGGCGAGCAGGGCCCCCGCGTCTGCGAGCTGCTCGAGGCCCTCGAGCTGCGTTCTCCGTTGCCGTTTGCCAGTCTCGACGATCACGTTCGCCGCCCCCTTTCCGGGAGAAGTATGGCCGTGTGCGGCGGCTATCTGCCTACACTTCGCACATGGCCGAGCCCGCACGCCCCGAGATCACGCTCGAGGACACGCCTCCCGTCGACCCGTCGGCGATCGACCGCGCGTACCGCCAGCACCGCGCGAAGCGCCGCGCCCAGGTCGAGCGCAAGCGCCAGAACCGGCTCGCGAACGTCCGCTTCTGGATCGTCCTGCTCGTGCTGCTGTTCGTCAGCGTCTTCCTCGGCCTGACGATCTGGCACGCGATCCAGAAGCTCTTCGGCCTCTAG
>DAISLG010000018.1:0-18742 GCA_036820565.1 Gaiellaceae bacterium
GCCTCGATCTTCCCGACGAGGTCGGCGCCGACGTCGGCGGCCTTCGTGAAGATGCCGCCGCCGAGGCGCGCGAAGACGGAGATGAGCGAGCCGCCGAAGGCGAGCCCGACGAGGTCGTCGATCGCGGACTCCTGCGAGTTGCCCAGCACCTGCGTGAGGAAGCCGAAGTAGCCGGCCACGCCCAGCAGGCCGAGCCCGACGACGAGCAGGCCGGTGACGGAGCCCGCGCGGAAGGCGACGTTCAGCGCGGGCTTGAGCCCGCCCTTCGCGGCCTCCGCGGTGCGCGCGTTCGAGCGCACGGCGACGTTCATCCCGATGAAGCCGGCCGCCGCGGAGAGGATCGCGCCGATCATGAAGCCGATCGCCGTCCCCCAGCCCAGCTTGTCGTAGAAGCCGAGCAGCAGGAACGGCACGATCGCGACGATCGCAATCGTCGTGTACTGCTTCTTCAGGTACGCGGCTGCGCCCTCCTGCACGGCGCGAGAGATCTCCCGCATCTTCTCGCTGCCCGCGGGCTGCTTCAGCAACCAGACGGTCAGGCCGATGCCGTACGCGACTGCGGCCGCTCCGCAGACGAGCGCGAACAGCACGGCGTGATCGTTGAAAAAGTTCATCTTGCTCCCCTCACAAAGTCACGAGCCGATGGCTTCGGCGCGGGCAAGTTTGTATCACAAGGTGAGGTCGGCGAGCCCGCGAGAACGGGCCTGTGACTTGCTGCCGACTGCTCGCTCGCCTAGTCCGCTGTGGTCTCGTCGTCGAGAGACGCCGTGTCCTCGACTTCGGCGTCTTGCGCGGCTGCGGCCGCCGCCTGCTTCTTGTCGTCCTTCTTCTCCTGCTTGCGCGCGCGACGCTCCTTGACCGCCTGCTCTCGCGCGAGCTTCGCCATCGTCGTCTGCCTCTTCGAGCTCGAAGCCATTCAAACCGTCCTTTCCGTCGACGCCCGATCGTACCGTCCCGGCCGGAAGGCTCCTCAGCGGACGGGCTCCCCCGCCCTGACCTGCTCGGCGTAGATCTCCTCGAGCGAGGCGGCCTCCTCGGCGCGCGCGAGCTGGCGCTCGGCCGCGTTCGCCGCCGGGATCGCGAGGAACGGGGCGGCGCCGATCTCCTCGGCGACGGGCAGCACCCACTCGCAGAGCCGCTCGAGCTGCTCGCGCGCGGGCCGCACGTCGCCCGCCGCGAAGTCGATCAGCTCGCCCGAGAGGCCGTAGCGGATCGCGCGCCACATGTTCTCCTCGATCAGGCGGTGTGGCAGCAGCTCGACCGGCTCGCCCTCGTCGAGCGCGCGGGCGAGCCGGGCCGTCAGCGCGTGCGCGAGGGCCGCGAGCGAGCGGGCCTCCTCGAGGTCGGGCTGCGCGTCGCAGATGCGGATCTCGACCGTCGGGTAGGCGAGGTGCGGCCGCACGCTCCACCAGAGCTGCGTGTTCTCCGTGATCGACCCGGTGTCGTAGAGGAAGCGGACGTAGCGCTCGTATTCGTCCCAGTCGGCAAAGACGTCGGGGACACCGCAGCGCGGGAACATCCGGGTGAAGATCTGCGTCCGCGCCGAGTGCAGGTGCGTGTTCACGCTCTCCACGAACGGCGAGCTCGCCGAGAGCGCCAGCAGCTCGGGCAGATAGTTACGGAGCGCGTTCGTGACGCGGATCGCGCGGTCGGCGCCGCGGATGCCGACGTGGACGTGGAGGCCGAAGCTGTTGTTCCGCCAGACGACGTAGCGGAGGAGCTCGTCGTTCGTGCGGTAGTGGGGGGTGTCGATGATCCGCTGCTCCTGCCATGGGCTCCAGGGGTGCGTGCCGGTCGCGCCGAGCGCGACGCCGATCTCGCCCGCGAGCGCGTAGAGCTGCGCACGTCGCTCTCCCATCCGCGCGGACGCCTCGCCGAAGCTCTCCGAGCGGCCCGTGCGGACCTCGACCTCCGAGGCGATCAGCTCGCCGACGAGGTGCTCGTCGAGCTCCGAGCCCGCGGCCGCCGCCTGGAGCTCCTCGAAGCGGTTCGAGAGCGCGAGCGTGGCCGGGTCGAGGATCGCGAACTCCTCCTCGACCGCGACGGTGAAGTCCGTTCCCGAATCGAACTGCTCGCGGGCGATACGAAGCTGCTCTTCGGGCGAGAGGCGCTGGCTGTCTCCCACGGCGAGAGGTTAGACGAAGGGCTCGAGCAGGCGATCCGCGACGCCGCCCCAGCTCCAACGCCGCTCGACGGCCCTCCGCGCGGCGGCGCGGAGCGCCAGCTGATCCTCTACGGACAGCGTCAGCACCTCGCGGAGCTTTGCCCGGAGGTCGTCGACGTCGCCGGTCTCGAAGGAGGCGAGCCGGCGCAGGTGCGGCGGGTACTCCTCCTCGAGCCCGGCGGCGACCTCCGCCAGGCCCGAGTGGCGCGCGACGAGCGGCGGCGAGCCGGCGGCGGCGGCCTCGGCCGCGACCATCCCGAACGCCTCGGGAAAGATCGAGGGCACCACGGTCACGTCCGCGAGCGGCAGCAGGTGGACGAGGTGGCGATGCTCGAGCGGCCCGGTGAAGAGCGTTCGCGGGCCGGCGAGCGCCTCGAGCTCGGCGCGGAAGTCGCCGAACCCGACGATCACCGCGCGGGCGTCGACGCCGCGCAGCGCCTCGAGCAGCACGTGGACGCCCTTGTTCAGCAGCAGCTTGCCGAAGTAGACGACGGTCGGCTCGTCGCCGGCGAGGAACCCGGCGAGCCGCTCGGCGTTCCCCTCGTCCGGCTGCCGCTCCTCCGCGTTGCCGGGATTGGGCGGGTCGCGGCGCGCCTCCTCCAGTAGCTCGCGCAGGGCCTCGCCGCGCTCCTGCGGGACGAACTCCTCGACGTCGACGCCGGGCGGAACCTCGTGGACGCGGTCGACGTGGCCGACGACGTCCTCGAGCACCCGGCGGATGTGCTTGGAGCCGACGAAGACGGCCTCGGCCGACGCCAGCGAGGTTTTTCCCCACGCGGCGAGGTCGGCGTTCCCGCGCATCGAGTACTCGAGCTCGGAGCCGTGTGCCTTGACCGCGTGGCGCGCGCCGCTCGCCGCGGCGACGGGCCCGCCGAGCAGGACGTGGTTCGCGAAGACGAGATCCGCGGGCAGCTCCGCGCGGAGGGCGGCCGCGTTCGCCTCGACGAACGCCTCCCGCTGCTCGCGGCTCAGATCCTGGAGGAGCCTCGGCTCGAGCCCCTCGTAGCGGTCGAGCACGAACACCGGGAGGATCCCGCCGGGCAACTCGGGCCGGACGACGCGCGCCGAGCCGATGTCGACAAGCTCGGGGTGCCGTTCCTGGCAGACGACGACAACCTCGTGGCCCGCGCGGGACCACTCGCGGGCGAGGGCACGCGTGTAGACGTTCGACCCGGTGCCCCCTAGTAAATAGCCGTGCCAGAGCAGTATCCTCAAGCCCGGGAAACTACCGGCGGCTTCGGCCGTCTGGTTGGTGAGGGAGCAGACGGCAAGGAGGGCGCCATGGGTTCGGGAACGAGGGCAATCGCAGGTGGGGTAGCGGTCGGGGCGCTGCTCATCTGGACGGGAGCGGCCCTTGCGGCGGCGCCGGTGAACACCGCTGCTCCCGTGATCTCGATCTCGGGGTCGGACTTGACGGTCTCGAACGGGACCTGGTCGAACTCGCCGGTGGGCTTCTCGTACCAGTGGCAGCGCTGCGACGGCTCGGACACGACGGGCTCGACGTGCCTGGCGATTTCGGGCGCGACGAGCTCGACCTACACGCCCACGGTCTCCGACATTGGGCAAAAGCTCCGCGCGGCGGTGACCGCGGGGAACGCCGACGGTGGTTCGACGGCATTCTCCGCGCTGCTCGCACTCGGCGGCGGAGCGTCCGGGTGGCCTACGTGTGGCGGGGCGACGACGACCCAGTGCATCCAGAGCCTGACCGTGAACGGCGCTGCGGCCCCGAGCTCGATCTCGGCGAACGTCACCGAGTCGAACGGCTCGGTCACCGTGCAAATGCGGAACTCGGCCTCGAGCGACCAGACGGAGCTCGCACCCACCGTCGGCACGAGCGACGTCGTCGCGCTCTCGCTGAACCTCGGCTCGATCGACCCGGCCGGGCTGATCACGACCGGCCAGGTCCAGAGCTTCACCTACGTGCTCAACTCGTCGACGGGCAACACGGTCACGATGCAGATTCGGCCGACGTCCTCGTCCTGGCTCTTCTCGGGCTGCTCCATCAGCGCGTGCGGCGACGACACGACCAAGGCCGACATCGACTACACCTCGATGCTCCTCGCCAACCTCGGGCGGCCGGCGCTTCCGCCGGGTCTGTCCGCGGCGGACACGGCCAAGTTCAACGCCTTCTTCGACGTCCTGCGCGGTGCGTACTTCGGCACGAACGCACAGTCCTTCACCCTGCCCCAGTACGACAGCGCGACGAACTCGCTCAAGGTCCAGTTGGCGGCGCCGCACCTCACACGCGCAAATACGCTGAACCAGGGCGCCTTCTCGACCTTCATCCCGAACGGGGTGCTGACGGACATCTGGGGCATCGCCAACCCGGCGTCGATCGGCAGCTCGACGCTCGAGGTGAAGCAGACCTCCGGCGCGGCGACGACGACCGTCACGCCGACCGTGACGGTTGTGACAGGCGGCGTCCTTCTCGCGATGCCGAGCTTCCACTACTCGAACCCGTCGTACGCGATCGCGCCCGACAAGTCGCTTCCCGTGGTGACCCTGGCGGGCGCTCCGACCGGGCTCGTCTCGGCGACGTCCGCGACCGTCAAGTTCTCGTCGAGCAAGACCGCCACGTTCGGCTGCTCACTCGACGGAGGGGCCTTCTCCGCGTGCACGAGCCCGGCCACGTTCACCGGCCTGGCCGACGGCACCCACTCGATCCGCGTCCGGGCGATCGATCTCGTCGGCAACGCCGCGACCGCGGAGACCGCCGCGTGGACCGTCGACGCGACGCCCCCGGCCGTCACCTTCTCGACCGTGCCGCGGGCGTCCACGGAGTCGACCAAGGCGACGTTCGGCTTCGCCGCGACCGAGAGCGCGACGCTCGCGTGCTCCCTCGACGAGGCCACGTTCGCGTCCTGCTCGAGCCCGCTGGCGCTGAGCGGGCTCGACGTCGGCAACCACACCTTCCGCATCCGCGCGACCGACGCCGCCGGCAACGCCAGGATCGCAGCCGTCGCGTGGGCGGTCGAGAGCGGGCTGGTCGCCCCCGCGCCCGCGACGAAGCCCGCGGGAACGGAGGCGAGCGACGGTGTCGCCGCCGTCCTCGCCGACGGCGTGCTGCGCGTGACGGGCACCACGGGCGACGACGCCGTGAAGCTCACGAGCGACGGCAGCCACGCCGTCGACCTCGGAGCCGGCAGCGCGGATGGCCGCCAGACCGCCGTCATCTCCGGGAACGGCGGCGTCAACACGGTCACCGCCTCGTCGGGCAACGCCGACGTGACGATCTCGGGCAGCGGGACGACGAACCGCATCTCGCTCCCCGCGGGCACGAACTCGGTCGTCCTCTCGACCCCGTCCTCGACGAACCGGGTCGAGATCGCCGGTGGCCCGAACGTGGTCACGAGCAAGTCGGTCAGCGACGACACGATCACGACCGGGGACGGGAACGACGTCATCATCGCCGGCCCGGCCTCGATCATGGGTGCGCTCGCGCTGCTGACCGTGACCGACCGCGACGTCGTCTCGAGCGGGGGCGGGAACGACCGGATCGCGGGCGGAATCGGCGCCGACGTACTGAGCGGAGGCGACGGCAGCGACCGGCTCTACGGTGGCCCCGGCGCCGACGTGCTCCTCGGCGGAGCCGGCTCGGACCACATCGAGGCCGCCGACGGGACGCGCGACGTCGTCAACTGCGGCGCCGGACAGGACTCGGCCACCGTCGACAGGTTCGACAGGGTCGTCGGCTGCGAACGGGTGATCGTCCGCTAGGTCAGGTGGAAGTAGAGCGCGTGCAGCAGCTCGACTGCGGGGTTCGAGGTGTGGACGGTGACGTCGCCGGGGACGTCGAGCAGCGCCTCGGAGTAGTTGAAGAGGATGCGGACGCCCGACTCGACCAGGTCGTCGGCGACGCGCTGCGCGCCGGTGGCGGGGACGGCGAGGACGCCGACGACGATGTTCTTGTCGCGCACCGCCTCCTTCAGGCCGCCGTATGCGCTGACCTTGACGTTGCCAACGTCGCGGCCGACCTTCGACTCGTCGGTGTCGAAGATCGCGGCGATGTTGATCCCGTGCTCGGCGAAGATCGGGGAGCTCGCGATCGCCTGGCCGAGGCGGCCGGCGCCGACGAGGGCGATGTTGTGCTGGCCCTGGGTGCGGAGGATCCGGCGGATCTCCCCCAGCAGCGATTCGATGTTGTAGCCGACGCCGCGCTTGCCGAACTTGCCGAAGGTCGAGAGGTCGCGGCGGATCTGCGTCGCGTTGATGTTCGTGTAGTCGGAGATCTCCTGCGACGAGATGCGGACCTTGCCCATCTTCTTCGCCTGGGTCAGCACCTGGAGGTACCGGCTCAGCCTCGCGGCGACACCGACCGTCAGTCGATCCGCCACAGGCGCTCCTTGGCTCTCAGTTTGTGACATGCGCAAAGCATTCTGCCAGCCCGGTCGGGCTCGGGCGTGGGGTTGTCACAAACCCCGTACCTCCGGGGGAGCTTGTGCGGCGATTTTCCGCCGGAAAGCCCCCTCGTGGACGTGGTAGACGAACGCGCGGCGCCCGTCGATCTCGACCACGGGCAGGAGCTCGCGGTAGGCGGCCTCGAGCTCGGGGACGCCCGTGATGTCGACCTCCTCCACGCCGAACCCGAGCTCCGCGTCGAGCGCCGCGACCTGCGCGCGGGCGCGCTCGCAGAGATGGCAGCCCTCGGCGTGGAAGAGCTTGACCCTAGGGGTAGAGCCCACGCGTGACGGTCGCCTCGGCGACGCGCTGGACGGCGAGGCCGTACGCGGCGAGGCGCATCGGCACCTTCTTCTCCTCGTAGACGTGCCACGTCTCGTCGAAGGCACGGGTGACGATGTCGTTCAGGCGCTGGTTGACCTCGTCCTCCTTCCAGAAGTACTCCTGGAGGCCCTGCACCCACTCGAAGTAGGAGACGACGACGCCGCCCGCGTTCGCGAGCACGTCGGGGAGGATCATCACGCCGTTGCCCTCGAGGATCTCGTCGGCCGTGGGCGTGACCGGGCCGTTGGCGCCCTCGCAGATCACCTTCGCCCTGACGCGGTCGGCGTTCTCCGACGTGATCACCTGCTCGAGCGCGCACGGGGCGAGCACGTCGCACTCGAGGAAGAGCAGCTCCTCGTTCGAGATCGCGTCGGCGCCCTTCAGCCCCTCGAGCGAGCCCGTCTCGGCCTTGTGCGCGAACGCGGCGGCGATGTCGATCCCGTTCGGGTTGTGCAGGCCGCCGGAGGAATCGGAGATCGCGATCACCTTCGCGCCGGCCTCCGCGAGGAACTTCGCGAGGTAGGAGCCGACGTTTCCGAAGCCCTGGACGACGCAGACGAGCCCCTCCATCGCGCGGTCGAGCTTCTGGATCGCGTCCTCGATGCAGAAGAGGGCGCCGCGGGCGGTCGCCTCCTCGCGGCCGAGCGAGCCGCCGATCGTGAGCGGCTTGCCCGTCACGACGCCGAGCACGGAATGGCCCTTGTTCATCGAGTACGTGTCGAAGATCCACGCCATCATCGCCGCGGTCGTGCCGACGTCCGGGGCCGGAATGTCCTTCTCCGGGCCGATCTCGTTGATGATCTCCGAGGTGAACCGGCGCGTCATGCGCTCGAGCTCGCCGATCGACATCTTCTTCGGGTCGCAGCAGATCCCGCCCTTGGCGCCGCCGAAGGGCAGGCCCATCAGCGCGCACTTCCACGTCATCCACATCGAGAGCGCCTTGACCTCGTCGAGCGTGACGTCGGGGTGGTAGCGGAGCCCGCCCTTCGAGGGGCCGCGCGCGATGTTGTGCGTGACCCGGTAGCCCTCGAACGCGCGCACCGACCCGTCGTCGAGCGTCGTCGGCACCGAGACGACGACCGCCTTCTTGCACTCCTGGAGGACGTTGACGAGGCGGGCGTCGATGTCGAACGCCGCGGCGACCTTGCGCAGCTGCTCGCGCGCGATCTCGAACGGGTTTTCCTTGAGGTGAGTCTCCTGCGCGACTGCGGTCACGGGCTCGCTCCTTGTGTCGGAAAGCGGGGCGAGTCTAGTTGATCGCGAAGTCGACGGAAGCGCGAGTCGGCCTGCCGGGGAGCGTCGGGAAGGCGACGAGCCGCAGCCGGTAATCGCCCGGCGGAAGTCGAGCCCCGGCCGGGTCGCGGCCGGTCAGTCCGAAGGCGTAGTGGCCGGGCAGGAGGTCGCGGAGCCGCGCGAGCAGGCCGACCGCGGTGCCGTCGGCGCGGAGGAGCTGGACGTCGAGCCGCGCGACGGGGACGACCTGGATCCCCGCGCGGTGGACGAGCCGGCCGGCCTGGAAGACGAGGCGCGCGGGCGCGGTGTCAGACGGCGCGAACGACCTCGTCGAGAGGGCGACGCGCGTGAGCAGGCCCGTGCTCTCGGCGTGAAGCCCGATCGCCCACGGGATCCGCAGCGCGACGCCGCCGTCGGGGGCAACCGAGATCACACCGGAGGCGAGGTCGCCGGTCGGCCGGCCGGCGAGGTGGACCGTGACGACGACGCGCTGCGAGCGGCCGGCGCGGACGACGACGCGGCTCGGATCGATCGAGAACGCGAGCAGCTCGGACTCGCCTCCCTCGGGCCGGGCGGTGATGCCGAGCCGGAGCCGGCGGCTCGAGACGTTGCGGACGACGAGCGTCCGCTTCGCCGTCCAGCTCTTCCCGGTCCACGTCCCGAAGCCGAGCGCCGTCGGCGCCGCGACGACCTCCCCGGCGGCGGCGGCGCCGACGTCGGCCAGGCCGCCGCCCTGCGCGGTCAGCGGCTCGCCCGCGAGCGGCCGCGCGTACCCGACGAGGAGGCTCTTGAGCGCGGGCGAGTCGACGTTCGGGCGGGCCTGCGCGAGCAGCGCGGCCGCGCCCGCGACGGTCGCGGCGGCGACGCTCGATCCGTTCGCCGTGCCGAAGCGCGGCGAGCGGTCCTCGTTCGCCCCCGGCTCGGAGGTCGCGAGCGCGACGCCGGGGGCGACGAGCTCGGGCTTCACGCGCCCGTCGAAGGCGAGCCCACGCGAGGAGAACGCGGCCACCCGGAGGAGACCGCCGTTGGGCGCGCTGTGACCCGAGCCGATCGAGAGCTGGACGTCCGCACCGGCGCGCTGCGCCGAGAGCAGCGCCAGCGCCGGGGCGGCGGGGACGCTGACGACGGGGATCCGCACCGCTTCGTTCACCCCGATCGACCCGGCCGGGAGCGGGTCGCCGTAGAGGACGACAGCGGCCGCGCCCGCGCCGGCGGCGGCCTCGACCGCCTGCTCGGGCGCGTCACCCGCGGGGACGAGCGCGGCGCGACCCGCGACGAGGCTGAAGCCGCGGCGGTCGAAGAAGTCGATCAACTGCGACGGCGGCCTGTCCCCGGGCTGCGCGTGCGGGTCGGGCGCGCTCGTCCGCGGCGCCGCGACCTCGAGGCTGAGCGGAGCGTCCGGCGAGACGGCCCCGAGCAGCGGCGCGTCCCGGTCGAACTGGACGTCGAGCCCCCGCCTGAGCACGACCCGCGCCTCATCGTTGCGCAGACGCATGTCGACGGCGCCGACGGTCAGGGAGGCAGGCGCGCCGCCCGGGCCCGAGACGCTGCCGAAGCCCGGACCCGCGGGCCCGTCGTTCCCGGCGGGAGTCACCACGAGCGTGTCCAGGTCGAGCGCTCCCGCGACCGCGAGCGCCTCGGGGCTGTCCGCGAACGCCGCGTACGGCTCGGCCAGCGCGACGAGGGCGATCCTGGCCGCGTCGTTCGCAGCCCCATCCCCGTTCGGGTCGACGGCCCGGTCGAGCCCGGCGACGATCTGGTCGCTGCGCGCGTAGACGCTCCACCCGCCCTGGGCGTCCTGCTGCCAGCCCGCGACCCTGATCGGCAGCACGGTCGCGCCGGTCGCAACGCCCGAGAGGCCGGACGGGCCGCCCGCGCCGACGAGGATCCCGGCCATCTCGGTGCCATGCCGCTCGAGCCGGCCGGCATCGACCGGGCTCGACTCGGCTCCGGCATGGTCGTTGTTGCCGACGATGTCGATCCCCGGCGCGATCCGGCCGCGGAGATACGGCTGCGCGCGGTCGACGCCGGTGTCGAGCAGCGCGATCGTGACGCCGCGGCCGTCGTAGCCGGGCAGCCCCATGTCCGGCCGATGCCCGCGGCCGGGGCGGAACTCGCTCCCCTTCAGCAGCGCCGACGAGACCGACGCCGGATACGCCGCGCGCACGGCGAAGACGCCCTTGACCTCGGGCGAGTGCTCGATCACGGCGATCGCGCGCGGGTCGAGCGGAGTGGCGAATCCGTTGATCACGCGCGCGAAGCTGAGCTCGGGGCGGATGCCGATCCCCTTCTGGCTGAGGGTCGAGAGCAGCTGCTGCTGCGACGCGTAGGCGGCGGAGGTCCACCGGCGCTGGTCGCGCTCGCTCGCGATGCCGCCGGCCGCCGCGACCCGCTCGGCGAGCGACGGCGCCTTCAGGACGACGATCATCCGCTGTCCGAGTGCGACCTGCTGCAGCCGCTCGCCGCCGACGAGCCCGCGCCAGCTCCCGCGGGTCGCCTGCGACGCGCCGAGCGTCTGCGTCCCACCCAGCGTGACGAGCGCCGCGAGCGCGACGAGCCCGAGGGCCGCCGACGGGCCGATGCGGCGAAGCTCAGTTCGAGGCGTAGGCATCCAGTGCAAGGTAGTCGGGACAGGGGACGGCCTCCGTGTATCTGGCGGCCGATGCGATCATTGCGGCGTTGTCCGTGCAGAGCTCGAGCGGGGCCAGCGCCGCGCCGGGGAGCGCGGCGCGCAGCTCCGAGTTGGCCGCGACACCGCCGACGACGGCAACCCGCTCCGCCCCGATCTGCTCCTGCGCCGCGAGCGTCCGCTCGACGAGGGCGCGGACGATCGCACGCTGGTAGCTCGCGGCGAGGTCGGCCCGCCTCGCCTCGACGTCGACCTCGCGGGCCGCGTAGAGGAGCGCCGTCTTCACGCCGGAGAAGGAGAAGTCGAGCCCGGGAACCCGCGCGACCGGGAACGAGAACGCGTTGGGGTCGCCCTCGCGCGCGAGCCGGTCGACCTCGGCGCCGCCGGGGTAACCGAGCCCGAGCAGCCGCGCGCCCTTGTCGAACGCCTCGCCGGCCGCGTCGTCGAGCGTCGTCCCGATCACGTCGAAGCCGCCGCGCTCGCGGATGTCGAGCAGGAGCGTGTGCCCCCCGCTCGCGAGCAGGCAGAGAAACGGCGGCTCGAGGCCGAGCGGCTCGAGGTAGAGCGAGGCGACGTGGCCGTGCAGGTGGTCGACCGGGACGAGCGGCAGGCCGCGAGCCCACGCGATCGCCTTCGCGGCCGAGACCCCGACGAGCAGCGCGCCGATCAGGCCCGGGCCGCGCGTGACGGCGACGCGCGAGACGTCGTCGAGCGTCGCGCCGGCCTCGCCGAGCGCCTCGCGGACGACGGGGGCGACGAGCTCGAGGTGACGGCGCGACGCAACCTCGGGGACGACGCCGCCGTAGGCCGCGTGCAGGTCGACCTGCGACGCGACGACGTTCGCCCGGATCTCGCCCTCGTCCGTGACGAGCGCGGCGGCCGTCTCGTCGCAGGAGGTCTCAAGCGCGAGGATCACGGGCGTCCCTCCACATGATCAGTGCGTCCTCGCGGTTGTCGGTGTAGTAGCCGCGCCGCAGGCCGCGGGCCTCGAAGCCGAGCCGCTCGTAGAGGCCGATCGCCTCCTCGTTCGAGACGCGCACCTCGAGCGTGTAGCCGCGCTGCTCGTCGTCGCTCGTCTCCTCGAACAGCTGCTCGAGCAGCCTCGTCGCGATGCGACGGCGGCGCTGGCCCGGGTCGACGGCGACGTTCATCACGTGCCAGGCGTCGACGTAGCGGGAGATGATCAGGTAGCCGATCAGGGCGTCGCCCTCGAATGCGCCGAGGCAGATCGACGCCGGCTTCGCGAGCTCGCCCGCGAACATCGACCGCGACCACGGCGTCGGGTACGAGCGGTTCTCGATCACCTCGATCGCCGCGAGATCCTGGAGAGACAGGCGCCTGAACTCGATCACCGGAGGTTCCGCTCCGCGTCGGGGGCCCGCAGGTAGAGCGGCTCGATCGCCTCGGCGAGCCCGAACTCCCGGGCGTGCGCGACGAGGAGCGCCGCGTCGGGCCGGTGCGCGTCCGCGTCGTCGGGCGGGACGAGCGCGCCCGCGGCCTCGAACACGTCGCGGTACCGCACCGCCCCGTCGCCGACGAGCGTGCGTCCGGCGACGTCGAGCTCGCCCGGCGGCCCCACGAAACCGTCACGGCCGAAGACCTCGCCGCGCCGCGCGTCGATCACCGGCTCGCCGCCCGAGAACGCGTGCAGGGTCGAGACGCCCGCGGCCTCGAGCCCGAGCGCCAGGCCGAGGCCGCGCGCCGTCGCGAGCCCGATCCTGATGCTCGTGAAGCTGCCGGGGCCGGTTCCGACGACGAGCCGGTCGAGCGCCCGCGGCTCCCGGACGAGACCGTCGACGAGCTTCATCACCTCGCGGGCGTGGACGGTCGAAGCGCGCGCCACGGCCTTTCCGTCCCGGACGACGGCGACGGAGGTGACGGTCGTGGCGGTGTCAAAGGCGAGCGTCAACACGGATGAGCCGGTGATCCTCGTCGACGTGGGAGATCGTGACGGCGGCGCGCACCGGCGGCAGCCAGCCCGCGGCCGCCTCGGGCCACTCGACGAACGCAATCGTGCCATCGAAGTACGGCTCGAGGTCGCCCCAGTCCTCGCTCGCGAGCGCGGCGAGCCGATAGAGGTCGAGGTGCGCGACGTCCGGGTCGCCCGGATACCGGTGCCCGATCGTGTACGTGGGACTCGTCACCGGCGACGAGATCCCGAGCGCGCGGCACGCGCCGCGGACGAAGGTCGTCTTGCCTGACCCGAGCTCGCCCGAGACGGTGACGACGTCGCCGGGCCGGAGCGTCCGCGCGAGCTCGGCCGCGACCGCCTCCGTCTCCACGGCGGACGAGGACTGGACGCTGAACGTCCCCGCGACGCGGGCGATGAACCGCGCCTTGTCGGCGCCGCGGTACCAGTCTCCGCGCTCCTCGAGCAGCGCACGCTTCAGCTCCGTGTAGGCCCGAGCGTCCTCCGGATGCGCCCGCAGGTGATCGCGGAATGCGAGAAAGTCGCGCCACAGCAGCGAGCCGTGCTCGACGACGTGAACGAGGTACTCCCAGGGGACCTCCGAGCCCTTCCGAAAGAGGCGCTGCGGCAGACCGTTGTGGCCCGCGTCGTGGTAACCCAGCGCAACCATGGCAGCCACGGCATCATCGTCGAGCGGGAGGCTCCGGGCACCGACGGCGATGTCGATCGTCGTCTTCCCGGCGAGCCCGGTCACGGCGGTGCTGCCCACGTGCTCGATCTCGACGACGACGCCAGCGAGCGCGTCCCGAATCTGCCGCGCCTCTTGGGCGAACCGCCCGGGGTAGGCCGCGTCGTACTCGGCAAGCCGCGCCTCCGCCACGGGGCAGAGCGTAACGAGGAGGCTCAGAACAGGCCGAGCTGCACGGCGGTCTGCGGCGCGGCGGCCGGCTCCGGGGCGACGGGCTCGCTGCCCGCTCCGAGCAGGCTCGGGAGCCGCGCGAAGTCGGTCTCGAGCACCTGGAGCATCGACGGCGTGTAGAGCGCCGCGGCGGGATGGTAGAGCGGATAGAGCGTGACCGGCCGGCCGCCGAGGACGACGTCCTGGGGCTGCCCGTGCACCCGCGTGATCCCGAGCTGCTTCCCGGAGAGCAGCTTCGTCGCGAAGTTGCCGAGCGTGGCGACGACGCGCGGCTGGATCAGCTCGATCTGCCTGAAGAGATGCCCCTCGCATGCCTCGATCTCGTCCGGTTGCGGGTCGCGGTTCCCGGGCGTGCGGCACTTGACGACGTTCGCGATGTAGACCTCGTCGCGCGTCAGGCCGATCCCGCCGAGGAGCTTCTCCAGGAGCTTCCCGGCCTGGCCGACGAAAGGGACGCCGTGCTTGTCCTCGTGGAAGCCCGGGCCCTCGCCGACGAACAGCAGGTCCGCGTCGGGCGACCCGGAGCCGAAGACGACCTGCGTCCGGCCCTCGGCGAGCCGGCAGCGCGTGCAGCCGGAGACGAGCTCCTCGAAGGCTGCGAGCTCGGTGGTCACGAACGGGAGTCTACGCAGCGAGGCGGACGCTCAACAGGAGCCGCAGCCGCCGCCGCAGCAGCCGCCCCCGCCACCGCCGAAGCTCGGCTGCGAGGTGACGCCGTGCGCCGCGAAGACGCTGAACTGCTTCGAGACCTTCGTCGCCCCGCAGTCGGGGCAGGCGGGCGTCTCGTCACCGCGGACGAGCTCCTCGAAGTGCGACTCGCACGACATGCAGACGTACTCGTAGATCGGCATCGGTCACATTCTAGACACGTGCGCCAGTCGCGAACGCCGCGCGCAGGCGCGTGGCCGCGGTCTCGACCGCGTCCTTCGCGTCGTCGATCACGGCGCCCATGCCGAAGAACTCGTGCATGACGCCGTCGTAGTGCTTGGCCTCGACGTCGACGCCCGCCTCCTTCAGCTTCTGGGCGTACTGCCGCCCGTCGTCGCGCAGCGGATCCGACTCGGCCGTGATGATCGTCGCCGGCGCGAGGCCCTCGGGATCGGCGCGAAGCGGTGAGATCCGCGGGTCGTCGCCCTCGCTCTCGTCGTTCAGGTAGTTCTCGAAGAACCACTTCATCATCGGCGTGTTCAGCGGCTTCGCGGCTGCGTGCTCGCCGTACGAGGGCGTGTCGAATGCGTGGTTCGTGATCGGGTAGACGAGCACCTGGTGGGCCGGCGCCTGGACGCCCTCGTCGCGGGCCATCCGCGCGACGGCGGTCGCGAGGTTGCCGCCGGCGCTCTCGCCGACGACTGCGAGCTGGCCGTTGCCGCCGACGGCCTCGGTGTTCTCGACGAGCCACTTGTAGGCGGCCCAGCAGTCGTCGTGCGCCGCGGGGAAGCGGTGCTCGGGGCCCTGCCTGTAGGTGACGGCGACGACGACCGCATCGGCCGCATTCGCGAGCGCGCGCGGCGAGGAGTCGTAGACGTCGATGTTCGCGATCACCCAGCCGCCACCGTGGATATAGAGGAGGACGGGGAACGGCCCCTCGCCCATCGGCGTGTAGACCCGCAGCGGGATCTCGCCGCCGGGGCCGGGGATCGTGCGCTCCTCGACGCCGGCGACGGCCTCGGGATCGGTGCTCTTGCCCTGCTCCTCGAGCACCTTCGCGACGGCGTCCGCCGGTGTGGGCTGCTGTCGTGCCTCCTGCGCCGTGAGCGTCTCGGTCGGCTTGCCGCCCAGCTCGCCGAGCTTGTCGATCACTGCCTGTGCCTGCGGATTCAATTCCATGGGTCCCCTCGTCGATGGCAGGTCTCCCTTACCACGTCCCAGTCTTGTCAAACTTCTTGGCGCGCGGGCTACACTAGGGCTGCCCGGTATCCACGACGGAACTGGAGCTTCCAATCGAGACAGCTCAGGTCATCGGGGCCGGACGCGCCGGCTCAGCCCTTGCCGCTCGCCTGTCCGAGCGCGGCGTCAGCCTGGTCGAGGATGGAGCGGAGCTCGTGCTGGTCTGCGTCCCCGACGGCGCGATTGCGGAGGTCGCCGCTGCGGTGCCGGCCGGCCCGTGGATCGCGCACGTCAGCGGCGCGACGCCGCTCGCGGCCCTCGACCCGCACACGCGCCGCTTCGCCCTCCATCCGCTCCAGACGCTCACGCGGGCTCGCGGCCCCGAGCAGCTCGACGGCGCGTGGGCGGCGATCTCCGCCGAGACCGAGGAGGGGCTGGCGCAGGCGCGCGCGCTCGCGGATCTCCTCGGCCTGCGCCCGTTCGAGCTCGCCGACTCGGCCCGGCCGCTCTACCACGCCGGGGCCGCGATCGCCTCGAACTTCCTCGTCACGATCCAGCGCACTGCCGCGGACCTGTTCGAGGCCGCCGGCGCGCCGCCCGAGGCGCTCGTGCCGCTGATGACGCGGACGATCGAGAACGACTTCGAGCTGACGGGCCCGATCGCGCGCGGCGACTGGGCGACCGTCGACGCGCACGTCCGCGCGATCCGCGAGAGCCGGCCGGAGCTCGAGGAGCTGTACCGCGTCCTCGCCGAGGTGACGGCGCGATGAGGATCGTCCGCACCGTCGCCGAGGTGCGCGAGGCGCTCAGGCCGCTGCGCGACGGTACGGTCGGGCTCGTGCCGACGCTCGGCGGGCTCCACGCGGGCCACGTCGCGCTGTTCGAGGCCGCACGCGCCGAGTGCGACACGGTCGTCGCGAGCGTCTTCCTCAACCCGGCGCAGTTCGGCGAGGCGGCCGATCTCGCGTCCTATCCGCACGACGAGGCCGCCGACGCGCGGATCGCCGGGGAGGCGGGTGTCGACCTCCTGTTCGCGCCCGCGCCGGCGGAGATCTACCCGCCCGGGTTCCAGACGTGGATCGAGGTCGAGCAGCTCTCGCGCGTCCTCGAGGGGGCGCAACGGCCCGGCCACTTCCGCGGCGTCGCGACCGTCTGCCTCAAGCTCTTCAACATCGTCCGGCCGCGGCACGCGTACTTCGGCCAGAAGGACGCACAGCAGGTCGCCGTCGTGAGGCGGCTCGTGCGCGACCTCGAGCTCGAGCTGGAGATCCGCGTCGTCCCGACGGTTCGCGACGAGGACGGGCTGGCCCTGTCGTCACGAAACGTGCGGCTCACCCCCGAGGAACGCCGCGCCGCGCTCGCGCTCCCGCGCGCGCTCGCGACCGGCGACCTGGAGCAGGCGCACGCCGTCCTAGCCGGGTCGGGCCTCGACGTCGACTACGTCGAGCTCGCCGACTTCGACCCACCCGTCCTCGCCGCCGCAATTCGCGTCGGCTCGACCCGCCTGATCGACAACATCGTCCTGGAAGGAGACACACCATGACCACCCGTCCCCGCAAGCCCGCTCCCGGCACCCCGGCGCCCGGGAAGCTCCCGATCACCGAGCTCGTCGACATGAAGCGCCGCGGCGACAAGATCGCGATGGTGACCGCTTACGACGCCCCGTCCGGCCGGCTCGTGGACGCCGCGGGGGTCGACGTGGTCCTCGTCGGCGACTCGGCCGCGATGGTCGTCCTCGGCCACGACTCGACCGTCCCGGCGACGATGGACGAGATGCTGATCCTGACCCGGGCGGTCACCCGGGGCGCGCGGCGGCCGCTCGTCGTCGCCGACATGCCGTTCGGCTCGTTCCAGGTCTCGGACGAGGCCGCGCTCGAGAACGCGATCCGCTTCGTCAAGGAGGCGGGCGCCGACGCCGTCAAGCTCGAGGGCGCGGGCCGGATGCTGCCGCGCGTCCGCGCGCTCGTCGACTCCGGCATCCCGGTGATGGGGCACATCGGGCTCACGCCCCAGAGCGCGACCGCGCTCGGCGGTTTCAAGGCGCAGGGTCGCACGGCGCGCGCGGCGACGCAGCTCTACGCCGACGCGCTCGCGCTCGAGGCCGCCGGCTGCTTCTCCCTGGTGCTCGAGGCTGTCCCCGCTCCCGTCGCGGCGCGGATCACGGAGGCGCTGACGATCCCGACGATCGGGATCGGCGCAGGTGTCGACTGCGACGGCCAGGTGCTCGTCTACCACGACATGCTCGGGCTCTACGAGGGCCATGCGCCGCGGTTCGTCAAGGCGTACGCCGACCTCGCCGGCGAGACGAAGCGCGCGCTCGAGCAGTACGTCACCGAGGTGCGGTCGGGAGCGTTCCCCGAGGAGCGGCACACGTATGCGATCCCCGAGGAGGAGCTGGCCGAGTTCGAGGAGACGCTGGCGGAGCTGGCCCGCTAGGCCGCGTAGGCAAACGGGTGGTAGAAGGCGTCGAGCGCCTGCTCGCCGCGCACGCGCAGGTGGAACGACTCGCCGCTGCGGTCGTCCGCGACCTCGACGGTCAGCTCGTCCTCCCCGCGCTGCCAGCGGAGCCACACCTCGAGCCCGTTGCCGCTGCGGTGGGCCAACTCGATCTCGTCCCGGCGTTCCATACTCCTACTAGACGCCTCTCCGGGGAGAAACCTGTGTGCCGAAGGTAAGGATCCGGTGAGGATGCTCACGGAAGCGGCGTGAGCACGCCTTCGAGCTCCGCCCGCAGGTGCTCGAAGTCGGGCGGCAAGGAGAGCCGCTCGCCGAGGCTCTCGGGCGGCTCGTCGGCGGCGAAGCCGGCTCCGCCGAGCGTCGCGATCTCGAAGAGGACGCCGCTCGGCTCGCGGAAGTAGATCGACTTGAAGTAGAAGCGGTCGATCACCGGCGTCGGCCGGCCGCCGGCGCGGACGACCCGCTCGCGCCACGGCTCGTGCTCGTCGAGCTCCGAGGCCCACGCGATGTGGTGGACGGTGCCGCCACCCGGGATCCCGGGCTCGGCGGGAGGCGCGTCGTAGACGTAGAAGCCGCTCCGGCGCTCGCCCCGCGCGACATAGCCCGGCTCGAAGCCCAGCCCGTCCTCGAGGAACGAGCGACTCCGTTCCGGGTCGGCCGCGTAGGCGCGCGCGCCCGCGAAGCCGCGGATCGCGTGCTCGGCCGGGATCCCCGGGCTCGAGGCGACGAGCGGCTCCTCCCCGCTCTCGTCGACGATCAGCTCGAGCGCGAGGCCCTCCGGGTCGGCGAAGACGAGCGACCCCTCGTTGCGGTCGCCGCCGACGCGGCCGCGCCAGAAGTCCAGCGACTCCTCGGACGCGACGCGGAAGGAGACCTGGTGCA
>DAISLG010000019.1:0-18722 GCA_036820565.1 Gaiellaceae bacterium
TTCTCGTCGCGTCGACGTCGGAGATCTACGGCGACCACCGGACGCCCGAGCCGCTCCGCGAGGACTCCCGCAGGGTGTACGGGCCGACTACGCAGAAGCGCTGGCTCTATGCGGACTCGAAGGCGATGGACGAGTACCTCGCGCTCGCCTACCGCCAGGAGCGCGGCCTCGACTTCGTCATCGCCCGCCTCTTCAACACGGTCGGGCCGAGGCAGAGCGGCCAGTACGGGATGGTGGTCGCGCGGTTCGTGCAGGCGGCTGTCTCCGGCGCGCCGCTCGAGATCCACGGCGACGGCAAGCAGACGCGCACGTTCTGTCACGTCCAGGACACGATCGTCGCCCTGAAGACCTTGATGGAGGCGTCGTCGACTGCAGGCGAGATCTTCAACGTCGGCTCGCGGAACTGGATCTCGGTCGGCGAGCTCGCCCTCCGCGTGCTCGAGCTCACCGAGTCGAGCTCCGAGCTCGTCTACATCCCGTACGAGGAGGTCTACGGCCTCGGGATCGACGACATGCTGCATCGCGTTCCGGCGCTGGAGAAGATCAAGGGTGCGATCGGCTGGGAGCCGAAATACGGCCTGGACGAGATCCTCCGGGACGTCATCGAAGACAAGCGGCGCTCGCGCTCGCGATCGACTGGGAGCCACGCCTCGACCTCGAGCGGGTCCTCGCCGACGTGATCGAGCACGCGCGCACGTCGCCGGTGCAGCTCGAGCCGCCCGAGCGGGTCGAGGACACCGTGAGCTCGGCGTCTCCCTGAGGCGGCACTGACCCTCCAGCGAGCCGACGCGCGCTTCCTCTTGCCCCGCCCGCCCGCGAGCGCAACGGTGGTCGGCGGGCTCGCCGACTGGGAGGATGCCCTGAGGCAAGCCGGGATCGAGGTCGGCCCGGCGAGCCGAGAGCGTCCGCCTGATCTCGCGGTCGCGCCCGCCTCGGAGGTCGGCAAGGCGCTCGCGACCGGCGCCGGGCTGACGATCCTGGAAGGCCCGGGCGGGCGCTCGGAGCTGACCGCCGCCGGGCGCCGCGTGCGGCGCTTCCTCCCGCTACCGGCCGTCGACCGGCCGCGCCTGCTCGTGCCGCTCGAGCAGCCGCTGCCCGCGCGCTACGCGCTCAGGAGCTGGGCGGTGCCCGAGGCCCGTTGGAAGCGGCTGCGGAACGACGCCGCGGCGGCCGTGCTTTCGCGAGGACTCGCTCCGCCCGGCCGGACGCTCGTGACCGTGGGCGCCGCGGAGCACGGGGCACCGTTCATGGTCGACGCGGCCCAGGCCCTGGGGATTCCGGCGGAAGCGGGATGGTTCCTCGCCCCCGCGCAGGGCGACGCGCTCTCACGCGGCGTCTTCGTGATCTTCCCGCCGGGCGCCCGCCAACCGGCGTGGGCGCTCAAGTTCGCCCGAGTCCCCGGTTACGACGCCGCGTTCGATCGCGACGAGCGCGGTCTCCGGCTCGCGCGCGAGGCTGGGCCGCTCGTCGCCGAGCGGGCGCCGGAGCTCGTCGGCCGGCTCGAGGTTGGAGGCCTCCACTCGTCGCTGGAGACCGCCGCGACCGGCCAGCGGCTGTTCGGGCTGCTGCGCTCGACGCGCCGCCCGGAAGGCGCGCGCGCGCTCGAGGAGATCACCGGCTGGCTCGTCGAGCTCGACCGGACGACGGCGGCCCCGCCCGCGGCGCTCGCGCCCGAGCTCGCCCGGGTGGTCGGGGAGGTGCTGCCGCGCTGGGGGGTCGGCGCGGACGCGGTCGGCGGCGAGGACGCGTTGCGCTCGCTGCGGCCGGTCCTGCAACACAACGACCTCGGCTCGTGGAACGTCGTCGTTCACGAGGGCCGGTTCACCGTCCTCGACTGGGAGGATGCGATCCCGCACGGGTTCCCGCTGTGGGACCTCCTCTACCTCGCAACCGACGCGCTCGCGCACCTCGACCGCGTCGACGACTCCGAGCGAGAGCGGCACTTCGTGGAGCTCTTCCGCGGCGAGCGCGCTTCGTCGTCGCTCCTGTTCGCGTGGACGAGACGGGCGGCGGCGGAGCACGGGATTCCCGCCCCGGCGGTCGGAGCGCTCGCGACCCTCTGCTGGCTCCACCACGGGCTGTCGGACCGCGATCGCCGCGCGGCCGCGGCCGCACTAATCCCGGGCTCCGCCCAGCCTCCGCTCGACTTCGAGCGCCTCGCGCGCCGATGGCTCGAGGAGCCGGGGCTGGGTCCGGGCTGGAGCCGCTGGCAGGACAACTAGGAGGGTGCTTCATATCGGCGCACCTCGACGCCGGGGAAGGAGCGCCGGGCCGTGAGCCGCAGGCCGCGGGACGAGAGCGCGGCGACCACGTTGTCGTAGCCGGGATCGCCTCGGCCGTAGAGGCGGTACTGCGCCAGCACGAGCCAGACCTGGCGGTAGCCGGCCAGGGCCTGTGCGACCGAGGCCCGTCGCATCGGGACGAACTGGATGAAGCGGGCCGGGTCCCGCCCCCACGGGGTGGGCGGGTACACGGGGCGAACCGCGCCGGACTTCGCGGCCGCCGTGCGCTCGAAGTAGAGCTCGAACGGGACGCGGACGTACGGCGCGTAGATCAGCACTCCGTCCCCCGGCCGCGCCCCGGCCTCGACGTAGGCGCTGGCGGAGCGGAAATCGGATCCCGCCGAACCCGAGTACCAGTGTGCGAGCCCGACGCCGGCTACCAGGGCGACCGAGGCGCCCGCCGCCGCCAGGGCAACCGGCCCGCGGAGCCGCGCGAGCACGGCGGCGGCCCCGATCACCAGTGGCGGCGAGAACACGAGGAAGTAGCGGACGACGAAGAGCGGTTGGTAGACGAAGCCCGCAGCCACCACGAGCACCGACGGCACGAGGAGCCATGCCGCCACGAGCACAATGGGCCAGGCGCGCTCGTTGCCCGCGAGCCGCTCGAAGGCGCGCCAGGCGACGAACGCAACCGCGGCAGTCACAACGAGCACGACCGCGGAGACGACGGGCCTCGGGATTCCCGACCGGAGTGAGACAACGATCCGCCCGGGCAGGTTCCCGGAGGCCCAGGCGATCCCGCCCGAGGCCTCCGAGCCAGCGAGCAGGACGACGAGCGGGATCAACAGCGCGCCGGCTCCTGCCGCCGCGGCGCCCCACTGCCGCCACGGGACGCGCTCGCGAGGCAGCGCGGCGAGCGAGAGCGCGTGCGCGGCCGGCACGGCGGCGCTGAGCAGAAACGCGTAGGCGGCGAGCGCCGAGACGATCGAGTAGCCCGCCCAAGCCCAGGGCGAGCGGTCCTGCACCCCGCGCACGAAGAGGTAGGTCGAGACGAGGACGAGCAGGACCGCGAGCATGTACTCGCGTGCCACCTGCGAGTACTCGACCTCGAGCGGATCGAGTGCGAGCAACAGGCCCGCGACGAGGGCGATCCTCGTCCCGAAGAGGCGCCGTGCCAGCAGGAAGAGGACGGGCACGGCGAGGATGGCGCACGCGACCGAGACCGCACGAATGGCCGACTCGCCGCCGCGGCCGCCCGTGAGCGCGTGCAGAAGCGTGAAGTAGAGGCTCCCGTTCGTCTCGCGCCGGGCGACGAAGTGCCTGAGCTCGTGCCAAGGGAGACGCGCGAGTGTGACGCTGACCGATTCGTCGCCGCTAAAGCCCTTCGAGCCGAGGAAGAGCAGCCCGGCCGCTGCGGCGAGCGCCGTCTCGAACGCGAGCAGCAGGCGGGGAGAGCGCACCGCTGTCTCTAGCGAAGCGCCGGCTGGGCGCGTGGGAGGACCGACGGCTCGGGCTCCGGGACACGCTCGCGGGTGGCGGCGGCGCTGACGAGCGCGCCGGCAAGAAGGCCCATAAACGCGGCGAGCCGGTACTTCTCGAACAGCGACTCGGCCATTCCCTTGGCCATCAGACCCGCGAGATCGGCGACCGCGGCCAGGGCGAATGCGGCCACCGCGGCCTCGCCGGGGTGGCGGCGCCAGACCGCGATCCCGGCGGACAACGACGAGATGACGCTCGCGAGGAAGAGCGCGAGCCCGAAGACGCCGGTTCTGAGTAGGAGGTCGGTCCCGATGTTGTGAGTTAGGTTCGTGACCGCGAACTGCCTCGGGCCCGGGTCGTAGTAGCTGTACGTCTTCCCCAGGCCCCAGCCGAACACCGGCCGCTGCTCGATCAGGCGCCGCGCCGCGCCGAACTGCGCGACCCGCGCCTTCGCCGAGAGCCGCTTCTCGCCGCTGTTGAGGGTACTGCTGAGCGTGGTCGAGAGCGGGACGGATGCCGACCCGCCCAACCCGGTCGAGGCCGCGACGACGAAGGGCACGAGCAGCAGCCCGACCATGGCGAGCCCGAGGAGCCCCAGCTCCGTCGGCGTCGTCCGGACGCGCCGGCCCGCGAGCGGGACGAGCAGCGCAAGCGCGACGAGCGAGACGACGACGCCCAGGAGCGCGGCCCGCTGCGTCGCGGCGACCGTGCTGATCAGGAGCGGGGTCGAGGCGAGCAAGAGCCGGAGCCGGCGCTCCTCGCGGCAGGCGCCGACCACGGCCGCGATGATGCCGAGGCTCGCGAACAGCGTCGCCGCGTCCGCGCCCATCTCGCCCGTGCTCGCGAGCGGGAAGACCGGGATGCCGAGAGTCACGCTAATCCCCGCCTGGTCGGTGAAGACGAGGAGCGCGGCGAGGACGGCGGCGCCGATCAAGAGCCGCTCGAGCCGCTCGGGCTTGACGTACTCGGCGAGCGGTACACCCGCCGCCAGCGCGAACAGACCGAGGTAGAGGATCGCCTTCGCCTCGAACATGTCGAGACTGAGCGAGTTGCCGTTCAGGGCACCCTCGACGGCCGCGAACCCGAGCCAGAACAGCAGCACCGTCCACCACAGGGCGGTGAGCTCGAGCCGCCTCGGGAAGCCGCGTGCCAGAGCCCTGGCCAGTAGGGCGACCGGGATCAGGACGTCGACGAGCCGGAACGAGAGCGCGCCGCCTCCGGGATGGATCAGCCCCGTGGGGATCCTGCTCTCGTCCGGGTAGAGCGCCGATTCGAGCACAAGCAGCCCGAGCAGCAGGTAGACGACGGTCGCGCTCCTCCCGGTCCGCTCGAGCCGAAGCAGCCAGGGAAAGATTCCGCCGACGAGCGCGATGACGAGCGCCGCGGAGGCGAGCGCGCTCATACGCGCATCACGCGTGCGCGACGAAGTTCCACCGTTCACCTCGCTCGAACGCGCGCTGGAAGTCGGTCAGCTCGAACGGCCCGTTCCCGTCCAGGTCGAAGATCCGCATGCCGGCGTGCTCGGCCAGCAGGCCGTAGACGTCGCGCGGACCGGTCCCGTAATGGGGCGCGGCGCCCTTCCCGTGCTCGAAGACCACGACGGGCTTGCAGCGCACGATCGTCTCGATCGCGCCCTCGATCACCTCGCGCTCCGCACCCTCGACGTCGATCTTGATCAGGGACGGCTCATAGCCGTCCGGAAGCGAGGCGTCGAGGCTCTCGAGGCGCACGGTCAGCTCCTCGAATTCGGGCTCGCGCGGGTACGACCGGCGACGGAGCCCGCTCAGCCCGGGCTGGTTCCGAACGTGCACGAACGTCGATTCGCCGCTCCGGTTCGAGAGCGCGACCTCGCGCACGTCGACCTCGGGGAAGCGGGCGCGCAAGCGGCTGCAGAGCTCCGGCAGCGGCTCGTAAGCGATGTGCCGACCAGCCGGAGCGAGCCGCACCATCTCCTGGAGCACCCCGCCCACGTGGCTGCCAACGTCGATGCAGTTCGAGTCCGGCGCGAGCACGACGGCGAGCAGGAACCGGAGCCGCTCCCCGTCGAGCGCCTCTCGGCGGGCCGTCGGCGAGATCGCGGCACGCAGGCGTCGGGCCGCCGGGATGCGCCGGGCAGCCGAGCGAAACCACCGATCGAGCTCGCCGCGTCCGCGCCGCACGTGCCGATCGTAGCGGCGACCCCGGCTCAGGGAGCGGCCGCACGATAGACGGCGAGCGTCTCGCGCGCCATGCGCTCGACGCCGAAGCGCTCGCGCGCCCGCTCCCGGCCCCGCTCGGCCAGCTCCCGGCGCCGGTCCGGCTCTCGCGCCAGGCGGACGATCGCGCGCGCCAGCGCCTGCGCGTCCTCGGGCGGGACAAGCTCGCCGCAGTCACCGACGACCTCGGCCAGTCCGCCGGCGCGGGTCGCGACGATCGGCACACCGGCCTGCATCGCCTCGACCGCGACAAGTCCGAATCCCTCGTAGCGCGAGGGGATCACGAGCACGTCGAATCCCGAGACGAGCGAACCGGCCGACTCGCGGTAGCCGAGGAAGCGCACCGAGCCGCACTCGGACGAGCCGGCGAGCCGCTCCCGTTCCGCTCCGTCCCCGATCACGACGAATGCGGCCCGAGGTACCTCCGCCCGGACGAGATCGGCGGCCCGGCAGAGGACGTCCCAGCCCTTCTGGCGGTGGAGGCGGCCGACGCCGCCGACGACGAAGTCGGCGGGCCCGACACCGAGGAGCCGGGCAGCCTCGGGATCCGGCGCCGTCTCCGGAAGGCCGTTCGCCACCACCGTCGCGGAGATCCCGCGAAGGCGCAGGTACTCGGCGACCGCCTCGGAGACCGCGATCACGCGGCGGGGCACGCGCAGAGCCGCGCGGGAGAAGGTCTCTCGCCAGAGGGCTCGCCCCGGGACGACGATGTGCAGCGTCGCGACCGTCGGCCGGCCGGCGAGGCGGGCCGCGAGCAGCGCGCCGAGCCCGTCCCCCTGGTCGCTCAGGCTCACGTGCACCAACGCGGGGCTGGCCGCGTGGATCGCGTTGCGGAGGTGCCGGACGCCTGCTGGACCCGGGCGGCGGCGCGCGGCGCCGCGGACGAGCACGACGCGGGCGCCCGCTCGCTCGAGGCGGTCGCGCGTCTCGGCGGCCGCGTCATCGCCGAGGATCGCCACGAACTCGCACTCGCCGCGGAGCGCCTCGACGAGCACGGCCGCGTACCGCTCGGCCCCTCCGAACTCCCGCGTGTCCGAGACGAACGCCACCGGTCCGCTCACGCGCGGCGTCCCGCTTGCGGAGGCCCGGCCACTGGTTCACGATGCTACACCCGATGCGCTCGCCCCTCGACTGGCGCCCGCGTGGCCTCGTGCGTGCGCTTGGCATGCCCGTCGCCGTGGCGATCGAGCGGGCCGCCCGCCTCTCCGGCCGCCGGGTCGGGATAGCGTTGCTCTACCACCGCGTCGACGATCCCGCGGGCGATCCGGCTCGGGAGATCGTCCCAGCTATCGGGACGGCGCTCTTCGACTCGCAGCTTCGCCACGTGGCCCGCCGCTACCACGTCGTCCTCGCGTCGGAGCTGCACGCCGCCGCGGCCGCTCGGCGGCGCGGCGAGCGCTTCCCGGTCGCGATCACTTTCGACGACGACCACCCGGCGCTCGCCGGCCGGGCGCTCCCGGCGCTGCGACGCGCCGGCCTTCGCGCCACCTTCTACCTCACCGGCGCGTCGCTCGAGCATCCGTTTCGGTTCTGGTGGGAGCACCTCCAGCTCGCCGGCGGCTACGGGATCGGCGACCTCTCGGACCGGCTGGGCATTCCCGGCCGCGACGTCCACAAGCTGAGCGAGGCGATCCAGGCGCTGCCGCCCGCGCGGCGGGCCGAGGTGGCTGAGCGGCTTCGCTCCCTCGCCGGGCCCGACCCGCCAGACGCGCGCCTGCCTCCGGAGGACGTGCGCGCGCTCGTCGCGGCCGGCTGCGAACTTGGCTTCCACACGCGCGACCACGAGCCGCTGCCGACGCTCGACGACGACGCGCTGCTCCAGGCGCTGACGGCCGGGCGCGAGGCGCTCGAAGCGCTCGCCGGCCGGCCACTCGAGACGATCGCCTACCCGCACGGGCGAACCGACGAGCGGGTCACGGCCGCCGCTCGGGCCGCCGGCTTCACGACCGGCTTCACGACCGTGCCCGAGGCGGTGCGGCCGGAGACCGATCCGCTCCTCCAGGGGCGGCTCCTCCCCTCCTTCCACTCCGCCGGCCACTTCGCGCTCCAGCTCGCCCGCAGGCTGCTCACATGACGTCTCGCCTGACGCGCAGCCCGCTCGCCCCGATCCAACCAGTTTCCGCCTGTCTGCGTGCGATGCGACCGGCGGCCCGCGGGAAGAACCCGCCCGCGGCTGCCTTCAGCCGCGTTCTTGCGGGGAACCCGGTCCGTAGCGCCACCGCGAAGGAGAGCCGCCGCGCGTCCGGTTGGCCTTCCCGAAGAGCCTCGCGCGCCTCTTCGAGCGCGAGCTCGCGGCGGTAGCGAGCGAGCGACCGGCTTGCGACCCGGGGCTCGTGTGCCCTCAGCTCGGCGCTCCGAACCGCCTTCTCGAGCGTTGCGACCTTTCCTCGGGCTAGGCCGGTTCGATTGGCGGAGAGGCTCGTTTCTCGCAGCCGGTACACCGCAAGCGGCTCGTCGACCGCACCCACGCCTGAGCCCGACAGGATGAGCCGAATCCAACAGTCCCAGTCGGTCGTCGTGACGATCGACCCGTCGAAGCCGCCAATCTCGAGCAGGGTCGACCTGCGAACGGCGGCCAGCCCGAAGACGAAGTTGCGCTCGAGGATCGAGGTCCGCTGGTTCTCGGTCGCGAACGGCCAGTCGTCCGTGTAGCAGCGCCGAACGATCTTGCCGCCGGCCTCGAGGTACGCGTCCGTCGTGAGGATGTCGAGGTCCGGCCGGGCGGCAGCCAGGTCGCCTAGCGCCTCGAGCCGCTGCGGCATGAAGACATCGTCCGCGTCGAGGATGACAACGAAGTCGCTGGACGCGGCCTGAGCGGCGGTGTTCTTGGCTGAAGCCTCCCCTCCGTTCGGTTGCTGAATGAGGGTGATGCGCCCGGCGAAAGGCTCGAGGGCGCCGACGAGGTCGTCGGTCGATCCGTCGTCGCAGACGACGATCTCTTCAGGCGGCTTCGTTTGGTTCAGCGCGGACTCGACCGCCTGCGCGATGACATCCTCAGCCTGGTACGCCGCGATGATCACCGAAAAGCTCGGGGGCGAGGCTCGTTCGACGTCGTCGGGGGCGGGAGGAACGAGGTATCTCCGCCTCGACATGGCGAGCGAATCCTATTCGCGACGAACTCATTGGCGATCGCGCGGAGCCCGCCTCCGATCAACGCATACTGTGAAGTGATGACTTGCTCCGTGGCTCGAGAAGAGGCAGATCCTCAGCGATGAGCGACCTGCCGCGGCGTTTTCGCGTCAACGTCGCCACGAACTACCTCGGCACGGCCACCGCGATCGTCGTTGCTCTCGTCGTCACGCCCGTGCTGGTCCATGGACTGGGAAAGGTCGAGTACGGAATCTGGGTACTCGTCGGCTCGACCGTCCTGTATCTCGACCTCTTCAACCTCGGCTTCTCACGAGCGACGGTAAAGTACGTGGCCGAGCAGCACGCCGCGGGCGACCTCGAGCGGGTTAGACGGACGATCGCGACCTCGTTCCTCGTGCTCTCGGTTCCCGCGGCGTTCGCGCTCGCCGTCAGCGTCGGCATCGCGTTCGCGTTCCCGCACCTGTTCTCGCTGCCACATCGGCTCGCGATGCCGGCGACCGTGCTCGTGATCCTCATCGCCACCGACCTCGTGATCTCGATCCCGGGCGACACCTTCGGCGGGACGCTGATCGCGCTCCAGCGCTACGACCTGTTGAACGCGACGCTCGTGACGGTCACGATCGCGCAAGCGATAGCCTGGACGATCGTGCTCGAGGCGGGCGGCGGGCTCGTCGCCCTCGGCGTGGTCACGGTTGCCCTCAGCCTCGCCGGCCAGGTGGCGCGCTACCTGCTCGCCCGGCGCCTGATCCCGGGCATCTCGATCTCGCGCCGCCTCTTCGACCGCTCGTTCGTGCGGCCACTAGCGGCCCTCTCCGGCTGGATCGCCGTCTTCGAGATGGCGCGCGTGGTGATCGCGCGGATGGACACCATCGTCGTCGGGCTGGTCGTCGGCATCCCCGCGGCTGCGGTGTACGCGGTTGGGCAGAAGCTCGCGCTCCTCGCGGGCAGGATGGTTCAACCAGCTATCCAAACATTCTTCCCTCATGCCGCCGAGCTGGCGGCGCGAGGAGAAGAGCTCGCGCTGCGTCGGATGATCCGCTCCGGCACGAGGATCTCGTTCGGGATCGCGTTGCCGGTCGCACTCGTTCTGATGGTCTTGGCTGGGCCCGCGGTCCGCGCCTGGGTCGGACCGAAGTTCGACAACGCGACTCTCGTTGTGGTCTTCCTCGCCGGCGGCACGCTGGTCAGCGCGATGACGGAGGCGGGTGTCCACGTCCTCCGAGGTGCCGGAGAGGCGCGAGGCCCGGGAATGATCGTGGTGCTCGAGGCCGTCCTCAACCTGACGCTGAGCGTCGTGCTCGGAATAGCGCTGGGGATCAAGGGCGTCGCCCTCGCCACGCTCGCCGCAGCCGCAACCGTCCACCTCGGCCTCCTCCTGCCCTACCTTTGTCGGCGGTTCGGTGTGTCCGTTCGCTCGCTGCTGGCGGCGGTTGCCCGCGCGCACCTGCCGCCGGCTGGGGCCGCACTCGCCGTCGGCTGGCTGATCCGCCGAGACGACCTCGAAGGCCTCGGCCAGGTCACGGGCGCGGGGGCGGCGATCCTCGCGACGTACCTGGTGGCGTTCGTCATGACCGGGTTGGCGGCGGACGAGCGGCGGCGGCTGCTCGCCCGGGTGCGCCAGCAGTTCTCGGTCGGGTAGCGGGCGATGCGAGTGCTCCTGATCGACCCCTCCGACCGGGGCGGGCTCGTCTCCTACACCGCGCTCGTCGCCGAGGGCCTCCGCCGCTGCGGAGCCCGTCCGGTCGTGCTCGGGAGCCGCGTCCTCGAGCCTGCGCCGGCGGAGTACCCCGTCCTGCGGAAGCTACCGGTCGTGCGCTGGGGCCGCGCCCCGCGCCGCGGGCCCGGCTTCTTCGCAGGACGGGCGGCCGCCTGGGCGACCGGCGCACTCGCGGCCGAGCTCGCGGCCCGGAGGACGCGGCCGGACGTGATCCACTTCCAGGCCCCGCTCAACCGCCGGGCCGACGCCGCGCTCGTGCGCAGCCTGCGCCGCCGAGCGCCCGTCGTCTGGACGGCCCACGACGTGCTCCCATTCGAACGCACCGAGGACGACGAACAGCGCTTCGCCCGGATCTACGGAGCCGTCGACGCCGTGATCGTGCACAACGACGCCGCGGCCGAGGGCGTTCGCAAGCTCGCGGGCGTCGAGGCCTTCGTGGTCGACCATCCCGTGCGCGAGCTCGCCCCGGTGTCGCGGGAAGCGGCCCGGGCGCGGGTCGGGCTCCCCCTGGAGGAGCGCGTGCTCGCCGCGGTCGGGTTCGTCCGGCCCTACAAGGGCTATGCGCTGCTCGCCGACGTGTGGGAGTCGCTGGGGCCGAAGGCCCCGCTCCTGCTCGTCGTCGGCGAGGTCCTGGCGGAGGAGGAGCGGCCCGTGCTCGACCGCCTCGCCCGCTCGGGCCGCGCGATCCTCCGCCTGGACTTCGCCCCCGAGGAGACCCTCGTCGACTCGATCGCGGCCGCCGACGCGCTCCTGCTCCCGTATACGGAGTCGAGCGAGAGCGGCCTCGTCCACCTCGCCCGGGCGGTCGGAACTCCCGTGCTTGCATCCGACCAGCCGCAGCTCGCCGCGGCCGTCATCGGCACGGGAGCCGGCGTCACGCTGCCGCGCTCGGTCGAGGCGTGGCGGCAGGCGGTCGTCGGCGAGCTCCCGCCACCGCCTCCCGCGCCGCCGTCACTGGAGACGGTCGGCCGCTCCCACCTCGAGCTCTACGAGCGCGTCGGCGGCGGTCGGCGGAAGGGGTCGGCGCCGTCGGGACGCCGGCCGATCCGGCTCCTGCTCTACACGGACGCGACCGAGCGCGGCGGAGCCGAACATAGCGTGGCGGCGCTCCTGCCGGAGCTCGGTGCGCACGTCGACGTGACCGTCCTCGGGGTCGACCCCGGGCTCGTCGAATGGCTCGCCGCCCTCCGTCCGGGAACGCGCACACGCGTCGTTCCGCCGGTCCGCTACAAGGGCGACCTCGCGCCGATCGCCGCTCACCTCCGCGCCGTCCGGACCATGCGTCCCGATGTCTTCCAGGCCGTCCTGCGACACCCGTGGGCGTGCCAGTATGGAATCGCCGCCGCGCTCCTGACCCCGGGCGTCCGTGTCGTCGTCGTCGAGCAGGCGACGATCCCGACCAGGAGCGCGCTGCAACGCGGGCTGAAGCGGCTCATGTCTGCGCGCCTCGACGCACATGTCGCACCGGGGGAGCGCGCCGCGCGCACGGTCGAGCGGCTCGCCGGCCTCCGGCCGAGCTCCGTGCGCGTGATCCCGAACACCGTTCCGGACGCCGAGGTCGCGCGCGCGCCGCACTCGGACGGCGGCTTCGTGATCGGCGCCCTCGCCCGCCTCAGCCCCGAAAAAGGGCTCGACATCCTCCTGCGTGCGCTGGCCGAGCTGCCAGAGGCGAGAGCCGTCGTGGTCGGCGAGGGGCCGGAGCGCCCGCGGCTCGAGGCGCTCGCCGCCGGTCTCGGCGTGGGCGACCGGGTCGAGTTCGCAGGCTGGACCGACGACGCCCGCCGCCACCTCGGCTCGATCGACGCGCTCGTCCTGCCGTCGCGGACCGAAGCGCTGCCGCTCGCCGCGATCGAGGCCATGCTGGCCAGGCTTCCCGTCGTGGCGAGCGACGTCGGCAGCGTCCCCGAGGCCGTGCTCGACGGCGAGACGGGCCTGCTCGTGCCGCCCGAGCGGCCCGACGCGCTCGCAGCGGCGATCCGCGTGCTGATCGCCGACCCGGAGCGACGGCGGCGCATGGGCGATCGCGGCCGGGCCCGCGCGCTCGAGCGGTTCAGCCCCGCGGCCGCGGCGCTCGCGTTCGAGGCGCTCTACGACGAGGTCGTGCGCTGAGCGGCCGGAGCGCGCTCTTCGTCACGCACACCGTACCGCTGCCGCTCGTGAGCGGCGAGCGCATCCGCACCTTCAACCTGATGCGCCAGCTCGCGGCCCGCGGCTGGCGGCTCTCGCTCTTCGCGCTCGCGTTCGGCCCCCCGCCGGCGCCGGGCGACCTGGTGCGGCTGGAGGAGCTGTGCGACGACGTCCTGCTCGAGCCCTTCCGGCCGCGCCCGCTGGCCCGCTACGGCCGGGTCCTCAAGAACGTCCTGACCGCGAGACCGTTCCAGACCGAGTTCTTCTTCGACGAGGCCGCGTCAGCCGCGCTCGAGCGGCGGCTGGAGACATCCGAGCACGACCTCGTGATCGTCGGGCAGCTGTACATGACGCCGTACCTCAAGGCGGACCGGCGCGCGAACGCGATCCTCGACGCTCACAACGTCGAGCTGCGGCGCCTCGAGTCGATCGCGGCCGCGGTTCCTTTCAGCCCGCGGGGGCTCGCCGCCCGCCTTCAGTGCGGACCCGTGCGCAGGCTGGAGGCCGAGGTCGCGCGCAGCTTCGCCCGGACGCTGGCTGTCTCCCCGGCGGAGCGGGACTACTTCGAGGCACTGGCGCCGGGCACCGTCGACCTCGTTCCGAACGGCGTCGACTGCGCCAGCTTCAGCCCGAGAGCTGCGACGCCGACAACCTCCACGCTCCTCTTTCTCGGCAGCATGGACTACAGCGCCAACGTCGACGCCGTCGGGTTTCTCGCGCGCGAGGTGCTGCCGCACGTGCGGCGGCGCGACGCCCGCGTGACCGTGATCGGCAGCAACCCGCGCCCGTCCGCGCTGCGCGCCGCCCGCCGCGCGCCGCTGCCGGTCGAGCTGCTCGGCTTCGTGGGGAGCACGAGGCCATACTTCGAGGCGGCGCGGGCGTTCGTCGTACCGCTGCGCTTCGGGGGCGGGACCCGGCTGAAGATCCTCGAGGCGATGGCCTACGGCGTGCCCGTCGTCACGACCTCCGTCGGCTGCGAGGGCCTGGAGCTGGAGCACGAGCGCGACGTGCTAGTCGCCGATCACCCGCGCGACTTCGCCGGCTGGATCGACCGGCTGCTCGAGGACGACGAGCTCTGCGCGCGGCTCGGCGCGAACGGCCGGCGGACGGTGGAGCGTCACTACGACTGGAAAGCGATCGGCGACCGGCTCGACGCCGCGCTCGGAAAAGCGTTGGAACGCCGGTGACCGCGACGGCGCCGAGTATCATCGTCCGGGTTCACAAGGGGCCGGGATCCGAGGCGCTCGCCTCTTGCGCAGTTCCGGTCGCGAGCAAAGGGGCCCGAGCATGGAGCTGAGAGATCTTGTTCAGGCGCTGAGGCGCTTCTGGCTCCTCGCGCTCGGGGTGGTCGCGCTCTGCGTCGCGGCCGGCGCGGCGGCCGCGTTCCTGCCCGCCGAGAAGTACCGGGCCAAGGCGACCCTGATCGCCGAGCCGAGAGGCCAGGCGGTCGACTTCAGCTCGGTCGAGGCGGTGAACTTCCTCCTTCCCTCCCTGGTCGAGGAGGTCAGGACCGACAGCTTCCGGAGCGCCACGGACGCCAGGATGCCGATCGGCGCGTCCACCAAGGATGTCACGCTCGACGCCCAAATCCAGCCCGGGACTGCAATCTTCCGGATCAGCGCGGAGAGCGGGAGTCCCCTCACGGCCGCCTTTGCGGCCAACGCCGCCGCTCAGGCGGCGATCTCCCGCAAGATCTCGAGCCGGTTCATGCTCTCGCTGCTCGACGTCGCGCAGGTCCCGAGCTCGCCGGCGTCGCCTCAGCGCGTCCCGATCCTCTTCGGCGCCACGGCTCTGGGCCTGATCCTCGCGCTCTTCTCCGTGCTCGGCGCGAACGCGGTCCGCCGGCGCCTCCGAAGCGGGGACGAGCTCCGCGAGCGCTTCGGGCTCGAGGTGCTGGCCGAGGTCCCCGCCAAGCGCCGCTTTCCCGCCACCGCGTCGGCGCTCTTCGAGGGGCAGAGTCACCCCGACCTGGTCGAGGCCTTCCAGCGCCTGCGGACGAACCTGGAGCTCTCGGCCCGGGAGAATCCGTTCACGATCGCCGTCACCTCGTCTGCTCCCGGCGAGGGGAAGTCGACGGTGACCGCAAACCTGGCGTGGGCGCTCGCCTCTCTCGGCCACCGTGTCGTGGCGGTGGACTGCGACCTCAGGCGGCCCTCGCTGCACCGCTACCTCGGTGGCCGCCTCGAGCGGGGCATGTCGGAGATCGCCAAGGGCGCGAAGGTCGGCGAGATGACCCAGCCGACCGGCCTGAAGCTCCTCCGCGTGGTCTCCGCCGGCACCGTCGACGCGCACCCGGCGCAAATCCTCCAGTCCGCGCTCCCGAAGCTGTTCAAGGCCGCCGAGGGCCGTGTCGTGGTCGTAGACACGCCGCCGATGCTGGGCGTGTCGGAGGCGGCGCTCGTCGCGACGATGACCGACTTCGTACTGCTCGTCGTCGATGCGCGCCGCCGCGACCCGGCGGAGCTGGAGCGGGTGCTCCACGAGCTCTCGCGCGGACAGGCGACCGTCGTGGGAGCCGTCGTGAATCGATCGAAGGAGGCGCACACGCGCTACGCGTCCTCTTACTACCACTACCCGATCGCGCCCGCGGAAAGCGGTCGTCGGCGCCGGGCGGACGGAACCTAGCTCGCGGCGCCGAACAGCGACCGGAACTTGGCGGCCGCGAGCGGGAACTGGCCCGAGGTCAGGCTGTGCCCGCCGTCCGGAGCGTCGTAGTCGAAGTAGAGTGCGTACGCGACGTCGTGGCTCCCGATCCACTCGCGCATCCGCTCGACGAAGTACGGGTTGTCCCCGCCCCCGTGGCCGTCGGAGCGAACCGAGAGGCCCCACTCCGGGAAGGTGATGGGTTTGCCGTGCCGTGAGGCGAACGACGCCTGCCACTGGAGCCCGTACGGCTCCTCGACGAAGTTCTTCCAGCGCTGCAACGGATCCTGCCAGCCCGTCTCCCAGCCCTGGTCGTAGACGTCTGCGCCGACGAAGTCGACGACGTCGTTGCCGGGATACGCCTGGTCGGCACGCATCGACGCAGGCCCCAGCGTCGGGCACCAGTCGAACCGGAACCGCGCGCCCGGCACCGCGCGCATCGAGGTCACGATCTGCCGCCAGTAGGCCGCGAAGGCCGCCGGGTCGTCCTTCGCCGACCAGCGGTACCAGCCGCCGTTGAACTCCCAGCCGAGCCGGAGAACCGCGTTCGCCTGTCCGGCGGCGACCAGGTTCTGCGCGAGCTTGGCCCAGTGGTCGTCGTACGCCCCGGCGGCGCCGCTGCGCATGTCGCCCTCGGAAGCGGGCAGCATCGGGGCCGAGTACACGACGGTGTACCGCGAGCCGGCCCAGCCGTTCAGCCACCAGGACGGGTTTTCGAGGGACGACCAACTCGAGTTCGAGAAGAAATCGAGAGCCCAGCCGACGTTGCCGCCGAGCCAGCTCGCGAAGCTCGCGACCTCGGCCGGCTTGACTGCGCCCTTGTAGACGCCGAAATTCACCGGCCCGGTGGTCGGGGACATCGGATTAGGCGGGGACGAGGTCGCGGGGGGTGCAGGCGGTGGGGCCGGGGGGTCCGCTGCGGGGGCTGGAGGGGTGTCGGAGGCGGAAGCCACGGGCGCGGCTGCGGGGGCGGGCGGCGAAGGTGGCGGTGACAGGGGCGTCTGCGAAGCCGAGCCGGTCCCGTCGGGGTCCGGGAAGGCGACCCGGCCCTGTGCGCTTGGAGCCACGGTGAAGAGTGCGAGCATGAGCGCGAGGACGGCGAGCGGCCGGAGAGTGCATGCGGTGGCGGGCTTGCGGTTCAAGGCGGCGGTTCGGGCTCCTTGACGGCGAGAGCGGCTTGGAGTCGAAGGCCGCCCGCTGGCTCGTTGGGCGTCCTCCCGCTTCGGATCGGCGCCGAGCGCCGGCTCCGCCATCGCTTGAACAAGGGATCAAAGGCCAGCGAAGCGGCTTCAAGAGACGGCTGGAGTCGCTGGTATCGTCGGCGCCCGGTGCGCGTCCTCTTCCTGACTCCGCGGCCGCCCTATCCGCCGCTGAAGGGCGATCAGCTCGTCGAGTACCACCGGCTCCGGCTGCTCGCCCCGCGGCACGAGATCTCGCTCCTGTCGCTCTGCGAGCGCGAGGAGGAGCTCGACGCGGTCGCGCACCTGCGCGATCTGTGCAGCTCGATCTCGCTCGTCCGGCTGCCGCGGTGGCGCTCGTACGCCGGCGTCGCGGTGCGCGCGCCGGTCTCGGGCCTTCCACTCCAGGTGCTGTACTACCGCTCGTCGCGCTTCGCGGCGGCGCTCGAGGAGCTCTTGACCGGAACCGAGTTCGACGTCGTCCACGCGTACTTCCTGCGCATGGCCCAGTACCTGCCCGGCATCCGGAGCAAGAAGGTGCTCGACCTCATGGACTCACTCGAGCTGCGGCTCCAGCGTCAGGTTGAGACGGAGTCGCAGCCGAGGCGGCTCCTGCTCCGCGAGGAGCTGCGGCGGATCAGACCCTACGAGCGAGAGCTCGTCAACCATGCCGACCAGCTCATCGTCGCGTCGGAGCAGGACCGGGCCCTGCTGCCGGACGGCAAGACGATGGTGGTCGAGAACGGCGTCGACACGACGCTGTTCGCCCCCGGCTCGGGCGGTGCGCGAGGGTCGACGATCGTCTTCAGCGGCAACATGCAGTACGCGCCGAACGTGCAGGCGGCGACCTGGTTCGTGAGAAGCTGCCTGCCCGAGATCCGCCGGCGCATCCCGGACGTGGCGTTCGTCGTCGCCGGAGTGACACCGGCGCCCTCGGTGCGTGCGCTCGAGCGCGAGCCCGCCGTCCGCGTGACGGGCTACGTCGAGTCGATGCCCCGGGTCCTGAACGAGGCTCGAGTCGCGGTGGCGCCCATGCTCTCGGGAGCCGGGATTCAGAACAAGATCCTCGAGGCGATGGCCTGCGGCCTCCCCGTCGTCACGACCACCATCGGCCTCGGCGGCATTCGTGCCCGGCCCGGCGAGGAGCTCGAGGTGGCCGACGGGGCCGAGCCGTTCGCCGGCGCGGTCGCGGCCCTGCTCGAGTCGCCGCAGCGTGCCAAGGAGCTCGGGGCGCGCGCGCGGGCCTTCGTCGAGGGACGCCATAGTTGGGAGCGGGCCGCCGACCAGGTCGATGAGATCTACCGGAGGCTCACGCTGACGTGACCGACGAGCGCTTCGAGCTCGTCTTCGTCTGCACGGGCAACCGGTTCCGGAGCCCGATCGCCGCAGCGTTCGCGGCCCGAGCGACCGAGGGCCTCCCCGTGACCGTCGGCTCGCGGGGGACGCTCGAGCTCGGCCCGGTACCCGCCCTATCGGAGGCGCTCGAGCTGAGCGGCGAGCACGGGCTCGATCTCTCGCGCCACGCGGCGCAGGCGATCGGGCCGGGCACGCTCGCGGGCGCCGACCTCGTCGTCGGGTTCGAGCGGATGCACCTCGCGACCGCGGTCGTAGACGGGAAGGCTGACCGCGACCGCACGTTCACGCTCCCGGAGCTCGTCGAGCTCCTCGAGCGCCGGACCGCGCCGGAGACGGGCGACCTAGACCCCGTCGAGCGGGCGCGGTGCGCGGTCGCCGACGCCGCCGCCGCACGAGGGCCCGATTTCCGTTTCCTTTCCCTCCCCGAGCTTGCTGACCCGCTCGGGCAGCCGATGCAGGTCTACCGCGCGACCGCGCAGCGCCTCCGGGAGCAGACGGATCGGCTCGCGCGCGGGCTCTTCGGGGTCGAGCCTCAGCCGCCGCCGTAGATCGAGATCGGCATGTCGAGGATGATCTCGTCGCCGGCGGGGAGCTCCGCCTCGAGCCTACTAGTCCAGTAGCTCTCCGAAAGATTCGCGCGCGAGGGCGTCGAACTCCGCTGGGATTGTGCCGTCGCTCGACGCATAGGCGCGCAGATGGAAGAGGACGGCCTCGC
>DAISLG010000020.1:0-17587 GCA_036820565.1 Gaiellaceae bacterium
CGCCCTTCTTGTGGCCCATGATCGCCTTGCCGACGGGCGACTCGTTCGAGAGCTTGTTCTCGGCCGGGTTCGCCTCGGCCGAGCCGACGATGTGGTACTCGATCGCCTTGTTCGTCTCCATGTCCTTGAGCTTGACCTTGGATCCGATCGAGACCTGGTCCTTCGAGATCTCCTTCTTCTCGATCACGCGCGCCGCGACGAGGCGCTCCTCGAGGGTCGCGATCTTGTGCTCGAGCATCGCCTGCTCGTTCTTCGCGTCGTCGTACTCGGCGTTCTCGGCGATGTCGCCGAACTCCCGGGCCACGCGGATGCGATCGGCAACCTCGCGACGCCTCTCGTTCGAGAGGTGGTCGATCTCCTGCTTCAGCTTCTCGTAGCCCTCGGGAGTGAGGATCACTTCCTTCAAAGTACGGCCTCCTGGCCCCACGTAAGAGAAAACGCGCGGCGCTACGGGAGCGCCATCGCGGGCGCGGATGTTACCTCGATACAGTTGATCCCGCAAATGTCCGTCGACCTTCGTCAGTCCTGGTGGATCGGTGAGCTCGAGATCCCCTCGCGGCTCGTGCTCGCGCCGATGGCGGGCGTCTCGGTGCAGGCGTTCCGCCGGCAGGGGCGCCGTTTCGGCGCAGGCCTCGTCTGCTCGGAGATGGTCAGCTGCGCCGGGATCGAGCACCGCAACGAGCGCACGCTCGGCTACCTGCGGGTCGCGAGCGACGAGCACCCGCTCGCGATCCAGATCTTCGGCTCCGAACCGGCCGTGATGGCCGAGGCCGCGCGGATGGTGCAGGCGGCCGGCGCCGACATCGTCGACATCAACTTCGGCTGCCCCGTCCGCAAGGTGACGAAGACGGGCGCGGGCGCGACGCTGCTCGACGATCCGGAGCGCGCGTGCCGGATCGTCGCGGCGGTCGCGGAGGCGGTCGACGTCCCCGTGTCGGTCAAGATGCGCCGCGGGCTCGAGAACGGCTCGCTCGCCTGCCTCGACGTCGGCCCACGGCTCGTCGACGCCGGCGCCCGGACGCTGACGCTCCACCCCCGCTCCGCGAAGCAGATGTACACCGGCTTCGCCGACCACGCGCTGACCGCTGAGTTCGTCGAGGCGGTCGACGTCCCCGTGATCGCCTCTGGCGACATCACTTCGCATGCGGAGGCTCAGTCGGTGCTCGCGACGACCGGCGCGGCGGCGGTGATGGTGGGCCGCGGCGCCCAGGGCAACCCGTGGGCGCTGTGCGAGATCCTCGACGGCGAAGCCGCAGAGCCCTCCCGGGAGGAGGTCGCCGCCGAGCTGATCCTGTTCGTCCGCGAGACGGTCCGCGAGCTCGGCGAGCGGCGCGCCTCCGGCTTCCTGAAGAAGTTCTACGGCTGGTACCTCGGCCGGGGCCGCTTCCCGCGGCCGTTCAAGCAGGAGCTCGTGCAGCTGCCGACGACCGACGAGGTGATCGTACGCCTGCTCGCCGCGGCACCGGGTGCGGCCGCGATCCTGGAGCGGCTCGAGGAGGAGCTTCCGCAGGGCGAGGAGAACCTGCTCGACCTGCCGATCTCGCTGTACGGCGGCGGCTAAGAGCGCCGCCTACGCCGCGTTCCGCGCCCAGATGAGGCGCAGGCCCTGCAACGTCAGGTACGGGTCGACGCGGTCGATCGTCTTCGAGTGGGGGGCGATCAGCTCGGCGAGGCCGCCCGTCGCGACGACCTGCGCGTCGTCGCCGAGCTCGGCGCGGATCCGCTCGACGATGCCGTCGACCTGGCCCGCGAAGCCGTAGACGAGGCCCGACTGGAGCGACGCGCCGGTGTTCTTCCCGATCGCGCTCTCGGGCTCGACGAAGTCGACCTTGAAGAGGCGGGCCGCGCGCTCGAAGAGCGCGTCCATCGAGATCTCGATTCCGGGCGCGAGCACGCCGCCGACGTACTCGCCGGCCGCCGAGACGACGTCGAAGTTCGTCGAGGTGCCGAAGTCGACGACGATGCACGGCGCCCCGTGGAGCTCCTGGGCCGCGACCGCGTTGGCGATCCGGTCGGGTCCGACCTGGCGCGGGTCGTCGTACCGGATCGGCATCCCCGTCCGCGTGCCGGGGCCGAGCGTGAGCAGCTCGAGCCCCGTGCGCTCCGCGAACCGCTCGTACTCGCGCACGAGCTGCGGCACCGTCGAGGAGAGACACGCTCCGTCGAGCGACTCGAGGTCGAGGAAGCTCCGCAGCATCGCGCCGAGCTCGTCCCCCGTTCGCGTCCGCTCCGTCGAGATGCGCCAGTCGTTCACGAGCTCGGCGCCCTCGAAGAGGCCGAACACCGTCTGGGTGTTCCCGACGTCGACCGCGAGCAGCACGGACGCGCTAGAAGTCGTCGTCCGGGGAGAGCGACTCGCCGATCCGCTTCGCGAGCGCGTCCGCGGTCAGGCTCGGCTCCTCGCCCTCGATCCGCAGCTCCTCGACGGTGACGTCGCTCGAGGTGTAGACCTCGGTCCGCGGGATGATCCGCGTCGGCCGGTTCTTGTCCCAGACCCACACGTCCTCCATCTTCAGGTGGAAGAACGGGTAGCTCGGCTGGGGGATCGACTGGAGGTCGAGCTTGTTGCAGAGGTACGTCGCGTCCTGCGTCAGCACGCAGTAGCGGAACAGCCCGAAGACGGCCGTGTACTCCCTCTTCAGCCGGAGCTCGAGCTCGGCCTCGAATTCGTCGAGTTCGTCGAGATTGCTCACTTCTCCGATTGTAGCCCCGCCAGGAGGGCCGCCACCGGCCCGCGCCCGGGCAGCTCGAGCGCCGGGTCGAGCTCCGCGAGCGGCTCGAGCGCGAATTCCCGCTCGTGCAGCCGCGGATGGGGCACGACGAGGCCTGGCTCGACGACGACGGCGTCGCCGTAGAGGAGCAGGTCCAGGTCGATCGCGCGCGGCCCGAAGCGGGGCCCTGCGCGCGTCCGGCCGAGCTCCCGCTCGATCTCGAGCAGGCGGCCGAGCAGCGCGCGCGGGGGAAGCTCCGTCTCGATCTCGGCGGCGCCGTTCAGGAAGCGCGGCTGGTCGAGGAAGCCGACGGGGTCGGTCTCGCGCAGCGTCGAGACGCGCGCGGGGCCGAGCAGCTCGAGCGCACGGCGAATCGTCGCCTCGCGATCGCCGAGGTTGGAGCCGATCCCGATGAACGCGCGCGTCATCACCGCCGAGGCTACCCTCACTTTTGTGCGCCGTCTCGCCGGGGTCGTCTTCTTCGCGCTCGCACTCGCGCCCGGCGCGGGAGCGGCGACGCTCGTCGCGGTCAGGCCCGCTGCCACGCCGCTGCTCGAGCGCTCGGTGGCTGCGGCCCTCGTCTCGGACCGGCTGGGAGTCTGGAAGCTCGACGACGACCGCCTCGTCCCCGTCCTGCGGCGGCGGGGCCTGCTCGTCGCCTCGGAGCCCGATGTGCTGCTCCACTCGACGAGCCACATCACCTCGGGCGATCCGCTGCTGCCGTACGAGTGGTGGATCCACGCCGTCGGGGCGGACCTGGTCGAGCCGCCGGGGCCCGGCCGACCGGTCACGGTGATCGACTCGGGCATCGACCTGACGCACCCCGAGTTCGCAGGGAGGCCGAACACGTTCGCGCTCAACCCGCAGACGTTCGACCCCGTCTCGCCGGACCCCCACGGCACCGAGGTGAGCTCCGTGCTCGGCGCTCCGGCGAACGGCATCGGCCTGGTGGGCGTCTATCCACAGGTCGTGCTGCGCAGCTTCGACGTCGGCGAGAACCGCTACAGCCTCGCCGACCTGGTCGCCGGCCTCGACGCCGCGCTCGCGCAGGGCCCGGGCGTCGTCACGATCAGCCTTGGCCTCCAGTCCACCGAGCCTGCCCCGGTGCTCGAGCTCGCGATCGACCGGCTGTTCGCACGGGGGTCCCTGATCGTCGCCTCGGCCGGCAACAACGGCGCCGGCGGCGGACACGAGCTCCCCGCCGACCTGCCCCACGTGCTCACGGTCGGCGCAACCGACAGGCAGAACGCGCCCGCCAGCTTCTCGAGTCGCTCCGGCGCCGTCGACCTCGCCGCGCCCGGTATCGAGATCCCCGCTGCCACGCTCGCGTCGCGTGACCCGTCGGGGTACATCCTGGTCAGCGGCACGAGCTTCTCGGCGCCGATCGTCGCCGGTGCGGCGGCCTGGGCGTGGACCGTGCGCCCCATGCTCGCGAACACGCAGCTGTTCGAGCTGCTCCGCCGTTCGGCAACGGACATCGGCGCGCCCGGGTTCGACCAGGACACCGGGTTCGGCCTGCTGAACATCCCGGCTGCGCTCGCCGCGCCGGCGCCCCCGATCGACCCGCAGGAGCCGAACGAGGACGTCGACGACGTCTCGCCGGGGCTCGTGCGCCGCTCCGGGACGAATCCCCTGAGAGTCGGGTCGCGACTCAGGGCAAGCCTCGACTACACGGAGGACCCGCGCGACGTCTACCGGCTCTCGCTCCCCGCGGGCAAGGCGGCGCTCGTGCGGCTCATGCCCGACGACGACGTCGACCTCGCGGTGTGGCGCCCGAAGACGGCGAGCGTGCTCGAACATGGGACGCTCCGGCGGCGCGACCTCGTCGGCGCCAGCGCGAGGCCGGGCACGGCGGCCGAGTCGGTCGTCGTGCGCAATCGCGGCAAGCGGGCGGCGATCTTCTACGTCGCGGCGTCGCTCGGCGCCCAGCCCGGCGACGCGCAGTACGCGCTCAGCGTGAGCGCGTCACGGTGACGGCCGAGTAGTCGACCGTCATCCCGGCGGGGCGCACCTCGGGCTTGCGCACCCGGACGCGCGCGCGCTCGACCGGGAACCGCGCGACGAGCGCGTCCGCGACGGCGGCCGCGAGCGCCTCGAGCAGCTGGAACGCCGTACCGTCCGAGACGTCGCGGACGCACTCGACGACCTCCCGATAGTCGACCGCATCCTCGATCCGGTCGGAGGAGCCCGCGTCGCCAACTTCGAGCCAGAGGTCGAACAGGAACAGCCGGCCGTCGCGCCGCTCGTCCTCCTCGACCCCGTGGAAGCCGCGGAGCTCCAGGCCCGAGAGCTCGATCTCCATCGTCAGGACGCTACCGCGTGCGCAACGGCGAGCGCCTCGACGTGCTCGCAGACGTCGTGGACGCGGAAGATCGCGGCGCCGCGCTCGTAGGCCGCGATGGCCGCCCCGACGCTCGCGGCGGCCGATCCGGTCGTGGCGGCAGGATCACCGAGGATCCGCCCGAGCGAGCTCTTGCGCGAGACGCCGACGAGCACCGGCCGCCCGATCGCCACGATCTCGCCGAGGCGGCGGAGCAGCTCGACGTTGTGTTCGACCGTCTTGCCGAAGCCGATGCCGGGGTCGAGGCAGATCCGCTCCTCCGGGATCCCCGCCGCGACGGCGAACGCCAGCCTCTCCTCGAGGAACGCCGCGACCTCCGAGACGACGTCGTCGTAGACCGGGTCGACCTGCATCGTCCTCGGATCGCCGCGCATGTGCATCAGACAGAGATAGGCGCCCGCGTCGGCGACGACGGCGGCGAGCTCCGGGTCGCCGCGGAGCGCCGTCACGTCGTTGACGAGCTCCGCGCCGAGCTCGAGCGCGCGCCGCGCGACCCCGGCCTTGGCGGTGTCGATCGAGACGGGGACGCCCGCAAGGCCCTCGAGCACCGGCACGACGCGGCGGAGCTCCTCGTCGAGGCTCACGCCGTCCGACCCGGGCCGCGTCGACTCGCCGCCGACGTCGACGATCGCGGCACCCTCGGCGGCCATCCTCCGCGCGCTCTCGATCGCGTCGCCGGCGTCGAGGTTGACGCCGCCATCCGAGAACGAGTCCGGCGTGACGTTGACGACGCCCATCACGGACGGGCGCGGGAAACGATTCTCGAGCGACTCACTCATCGCCCGCAAGCGTAGGCTCAGACGGCGGTCGCGTGCTTCTCTGGATACTTTCGAGGTGAGCAGGAGCTGGCGCTATCTCGGCGGGACCATTCGTCGCCAACGTTTCGGCGTCTCCTGGGCCGTCGTCTCCGGCCTCTCATGGCAAGGCGCCGCGATCCTGACGCCATTCCTGATCAAGCAGGCGATCGACCGGGGGATCCTTGCGCACGACCGCCGGGCGCTCGTGCTCTGGTGCCTCGCGATCGCGGCGGCCGGGCTCGTCGAGGCCGTGGCCGGCGGCGCGCGCCATTTCTTCGCGATCCGCAACCGCAGCCGCGCCGACGCGGCCGTTCGCGACGCGCTCTTCACGCGCGCGCTCGAGCTCGACGCCCGCTTCCACGACCGCGTCGGCGCCGGCGAGCTGATGAGTCGCGCGTCGAACGACGCCGAGCTGATCGCGCGGATGCTCGACTCGATCGGCCATACGGTCGGCTACCTGCTGACGGTCGCCGGCGTTTCGGTCGCGCTGCTCCTGATCGACCTGCACCTCGCGCTCGCAGTGCTCGTGCCGCTGCCGCTCCTCACGTTCGGCTTCTGGCGGTACTCGACGAGGTACGCGCAGCGGACGAAGGTCCTCCAGGAGGAACTCGCGGCCTCAACGACGCTCGTCGAGGAGACGGTCGCGGGCATCCGCGTCGTGAAGGGCCTCGGCGCCGGCGCCGCGATGTCGTCGCGGTTCCACGCGACGAGCGAGCGCGTCGTCCGGAGGGCGCTCGACGTCGCCGCCGTGGATGCCGTCTTCCTGCCGGCGCTCGAGGCGCTGCCGCTGCTCGGGATCCTCGCCGTGCTCTGGTACGGCGCCCACCGCGTGATCGGCGGCGAGCTGACGCTCGGCGAGTTCACGGCTTTCAACCTCTGGGTCGCTCTGCTCGTCTGGCCGCTGCGCGTGCTCGGCCAGCGCGTCGGAACCGTGCAGCGCGCAGTCGCCGCGGCCGCCCGCGTGACCGAGGTGCTCGACGCCGAGCCGGCCGTCGTTCAGGCGGCGCGTCCGGTACGGCTCCCTCCCGGCGCCGCCGACGTCGCCTTCGAGCGCGTCTCCTTCGGGTACGCGCGGGGCCGCCGCGTGCTCGACGCGCTCGACCTCGAGATCCCGGCCGGGACGTCGCTCGCGCTCGTCGGCGCCACCGGCTCGGGGAAGAGCACCACCGCCGCGCTGCTCGCGCGCTTCTACGACGTCGACGAGGGCGCCGTCCGGATCGGCGGGACCGACGTCCGCGAGCTGGCCGTCTCCGACCTCCGTCACGCGGTCGGCCTCGTCTTCGAGAACACCTTCCTGTTCACCGACACCGTCGCGGCGAACATCGGCTACGCCAGGCCCGACGCGCCCGACGAGGAGATCGAGCGCGCGGCGCGGCTCGCGCAGGCGCACGAGTTCGTCGTCGAACTGCCGCACGGCTACGCGACGCTGCTCGGCGAGCGTGGTTTCTCGCTTTCGGGCGGGCAGCGGCAGCGCATCGCGATCGCGCGCGCGATCCTCGCCGACCCGGCCGTACTGATCCTCGACGACGCGACCTCGGCCGTCGACGCGACGAAGGAGCACGAGATCCGCGCGGCGCTCGCGACGGTGATGGAGGGCCGCACCACGCTCGTGATCGCCCACCGCGCGGCGACGATTGCGCTCGCCGACCGCGTCGCCGTGCTCGAGAGCGGACGGATCGTCGAGCAAGGCGCGCACGAGGAACTGGTCGCCGTGTCGCCCCGCTACCGCGCCCTGCTCGCGTTGGAGCTCGAGGGTGCCGCATGAGCGTCCGCGCCCGCATCTGGCCGATCCTGCGTCCGCAGCGGTGGCTGATCCTCGGCGCGGCCGCCGGGATCGTCGGCTCGACGGCGATCACGATCGCCGGCCCCGCGCTCGTGCGCTACGCGATCGACGCCGGCATCGACAAGCACCGCACCGGCCCGATCGACCGCGCGGCGCTCGCCTACGTCGGCCTCGTGCTCGTCCGTCCGCTGCTCGAGCGCGTCGTCGTCATCTGCTCGGCCCGCGCGGGCGAGCGCTTCCTCGGCGACCTGCGCGTCGAGGCATTCGACCACCTCCAGCGATTGTCGGTGCCGTTCTTCGAGCGGGAGCGCGCCGGCAAGCTGATCTCGCGGCTGACCGCGGACGTCCAGACGCTGACGACGTTCACGCGCCAGGTGCTCGTCGAGGTCGTCGGCTCGATCTTGCTCCTCACGGTCACCGCCGCCGTGATCGTGTCGATGTCGCCGCTGCTCTCGCTGGTGACGCTCGTCTCGGTGCCGCTGCTCGTCGTCTCCGGGGTCCGCTACCAGCGGCGGTCGCGGCCGACCTACCTCGCGCTCCGCGACCGCGTCGCCGACACGCTCACCTCGTTGCAGGAGGGTCTCGCGGGGATGCGGGTCGTACAGACGTTCCGCCGCGAGCAGGAACAGTTCGACGGCTACGAGCTGCGCAGCTCGGCGCAGGTGCGCGCGTGGCGGCGCGTCTCGCTCGTCAACGTGACCTTCTTCCCCGCGATCACGCTCGCGCAGTCGGTCGCCACGGCGACGGTGCTCGCGGCCGGCGGCGTCCTCTACGACCGCGGCCAGGTGACGAAGGGGACGCTCGTCGCGTTCGCGCTCTACCTCGTCTCGCTGTTCGACCCGATCGCGCGCCTCGGCGACTGGTTCAGCGAGTTCCAGTCCGGCCGCGCGGCGCTGACGAAGATCGTCGGCCTGCTCGAGACGCCTGTGACCGTCGTCCCCGGAACCCGGGAGCTACCCGCCGAGGGCCGGCTCGAGGCACGCGGCGTGACGTTCGCCTACGACGACGCGACGGTGCTCCGCGACGTCACGCTCGCGATCGAGCCGGGCGAGAGCATCGCACTCGTCGGCGCGACCGGAGCCGGGAAGTCGACGCTCGCGAAGCTGCTCACGCGCCAGTACGACCCGGGCGAGGGCACCGTTCGGTTCGGCGGCGTCGACCTGCGCGAAGCGGCGCCCGGCTCGCTCCGGCGGCGGATCGTGTTCCTGCCGCAGGAGGGGCATCTCTTCTCCGGCTCGATCGCGGAGAACGTGCGCCTGGCGCGGACGGACGCGAGCGCGGGCGAGGTGGAGAGGGCGCTGCGCGCGGTCGGCGCGCTCGACCGCTTCGCGTCGCTACCCGACGGGATCCAGACCGACGTGCAGACGCGCGGCGTGCGGCTCTCCTCAGGCGAGCGCCAGCTCGTCGCCCTGGCGCGCGTCGCGCTGGCCGACCCGGCGGTGATCGTCCTCGACGAGGCGACCTCCTCGCTCGACCCGGGCACCGAGGCCGCCGTCGAGCGGGCGCTCGCCGCGGTCTCGCGCGGCCGCACCGTGATCACGATCGCCCATCGTCTCTCGACGGCCGAGCGCGCCGACCGCGTCGCAGTCCTCGACCACGGCCGCCTGATCGAGATCGCGACGCACGACGAACTGGTCGAGCGCGGCGACCATTACGCGAAGCTGTGGGCGTCGTGGCAGTCGGCCGAGGCCGCCGCCTAGACGGGATCTAGCTCTTCGCGCCTTCGGGCGGCGGGGGCTGCATCGTCGCACCGGGGAGCGGGAACGGCCGCGGCTTCGGTTGCGGTGTCCGCTTCTTCTCCTCGCCGGCGACGGGCCGGTTCTCGGCGGTCTTCTCCTCGGGGCGGAAGATGCTCTCCTCGGGCTCGCCCGAGAGCAGCCGCTCGAACTGGTCCTTGTCGATCGTCTCGCGCTCGATCAGGACCGCCGAGAGGTTGTGCAGCTCGTCCATGTGCTCGCGGAGCACCTTCAGCGCCAGCTCGTGGCCCTCCTCGATCACGCGGCGGATCTCGTCGTCGATCTCGCGGGCGATCTCTTCGGAGTAGTCCGGTGTCGCGCTCATCTCGCGGCCGAGGAACGGCATGTCGTGGTCGCGACCGAGAACGCGCGGGCCGAGCTTCTCGCTCATCCCGAAGCGCATCACCATCTGCTTCGCGGTGGACGTGATCTTCTCGAGGTCGTTCGCGGCGCCGGTCGTGACCTCGTGGAAGACGAGCTCCTCCGCCGCGCGCCCACCGAGCGTCATCGCGATCTGGTCCATCAGCGCAGAGCGCGTCGTCAGGTAGCGGTCCTCGGTCGGAAGCGAGATCGTCAGCCCGAGCGCCTGGCCGCGGCTGACGATCGAGATCTTGTGCACCGGATCGGTGTGCTCGAGGAAGTGGCCGACGAGCGCGTGGCCCATCTCGTGGTAGGCGGTGATCTTCTGCTCGTGCTCGGAGAGGAGGCGCGTCTTCTTCTCCGGGCCGGCGATCACGCGCATGATCCCCTCCTCCAGCTCGTCCTGCTCGATCACCTTCTTGCCGCGGCGCGCTGCGAGGAGCGCGGCCTCGTTGATCAGGTTGCGGAGATCGGCGCCGGTGAAGCCGGGCGTCCCCGCCGCGAGCGTGCCCAGGTCGATGTCGGAGGCGAGCGGCTTGCCCTTCGAGTGCACCTCGAGGATCTTCTTGCGCCCGATCCGGTCGGGCCGGTCGACGACGATCTGCCGGTCGAAGCGCCCGGGGCGCAGGAGAGCGGGGTCGAGGATGTCGGGCCGGTTCGTCGCGGCGATCAGGATGATGTTGTCCTTCATCTCGAAGCCGTCCATCTCGACGAGGAGCTGGTTCAGCGTCTGCTCGCGCTCGTCGTGGCCGCCGCCGAGGCCGGCGCCGCGATGGCGGCCGACCGCGTCGATCTCGTCCACGAAGATGATGCAGGGGTTCGCCTGCTTGGCCTGCTCGAAGAGGTCGCGCACACGCGAGGCGCCGACGCCGACGAACATCTCGACGAAGTCGGAGCCGGAGATCGAGAAGAACGGGACGCCGGCCTCGCCCGCGACCGCACGCGCCAGCAGCGTCTTGCCGGTGCCGGGCGGCCCGTAGAGCAGGACGCCCTTCGGGATCTGCGCGCCGAGCGCCTGGAACTTCTTCGGGTTCTCGAGGAACTCCTTGATCTCCTGGAGCTCCTCGACCGCCTCGTCGACGCCGGCGACGTCCTTGAAGCCGATCTTCGGCGAGTCGGGCGTCATCCGCTTCGCGCGCGACTTGCCGAAGCTCATCACCTTCGAGCCGCCGCCCTGCACCTGGTTCATCAGGAAGATCCAGAAGCCGAAGAGCAGCACGAACGGGAGCAGCGAGGTGAGGATCGACCACCAGGGAGACGAGCCGTTGCCCTTCGAGTCGTAGGTGACGCCCTTCTCGAGCAGCAGCTTCTCGAAGTTGACCTGCGACTGGTCGGACGGGTAGTGGACGCGCACCTTCGTGTTGTCGTCGAGGGTGCCGAGCGCCTCGCGCTTCGCCGGGTTGAAGACGACCTCGCGGACGTTGCCGTCACGCACGTCCTGGATGAGCTGCGAGTAGGTCAGCTTCGGCGCGTGCTTCGCCCGCGGGATCAAGGTCTGACTCGCCAGGTAGACGAGCAAGACGATCACGATCAGGGGAAACATTGCGCTACGGAAGAATCTGTTCACTGAGCTCCCCCGGAGGGTAGCAGCGGCTACACGCCTTCCGGCATCAGGTCCTCGTGGAGAACGGCCACATACGGGAGGTTCCGGTAGCGCTCCGCGAAGTCGAGACCGTAGCCGATCACGAACTTGTTCGGGATCTCGAAGCCGACGTAGCGGACGGGCACCTCGACCTCGCGGCGCTCCGGCTTCGTCAGCAGGGCGCAGATCTCGAGCGTCGCCGGCTCACGGGACTCGAGGTTGCGGGTCAGGTACGAGAGCGTGAGCCCGGAGTCGATGATGTCCTCGACGACGAGCACGTGCCGGCCCTCGATGTTGATGTCGAGGTCCTTGAGGATCCGCACGACGCCGGAGGAGTCGGTCGCGGCGCCGTAGCTCGAGATCGCCATGAAGTCGACCTCGCACGGAACGCGGAGGTGGCGCATCAGGTCGGCCATGAAGAAGACGGCGCCCTTGAGCACGCCGATCAGGAGCAGCTCGCGGCCCGCGTAGTCGGCCGAGATCTCGCGCCCGAGCTCGGCGATGCGCGCCTTCAGCGTCTCCTCGTCGATCAGGATCTCGCCGACGGCGGCTTCGAGCTCGGTGTCAGTCACGGGTGGCATGCACTCCTTCCGCCTCGATCACGCCGGGTACGGCGACGACCTCGTCCCCGCGCACGACGAGCGGCCATGCGTCACGTTCCGAGCGCGGGATCTTGGCGTCGACGAACACGTCCTGGATCTTCTTCGAGCGTCCCGCGAGACGGTCTCCCGGGCGCCATCCCCGTACCTTAAGGCCTGCGAGCTCCGACTCGATCCGCCAGGCCCCCCAGCGCACCTCGCCGACGAGCGCGACGGGCCCCGACTCGAGCCAGATGCGGTCGTACTCGCGCACCGCCTGGACGCCGCCGCCGAGGTCGACGCGCTTCGAGCCCCGTGCGGACGCGAGCAGGTCGGCGAGCGCGGGCCGGTCGGAGAGCGCGCGCAGGATGTTCTCGTCCGCGCCGGGGTGCAGGCGGCGGAGGAGCGGCAGGATCTCGTTGCGGACGAGGCCGCGCTTCGTGTCGGCATTCGACGGGTCGGTGCGGAACGGCAGCCCCCTCTCGCGGCAGTACGCCTCGGTCTCCTCGCGCCAGAGCGGCAGCAGCGGCCGCACCACGCCGTCCTCGCGCTTGGGCTTGATCCCGCTCGGCGCGCCGCTCGAGACGAGCCGGTAGAGGATCGTCTCGACCTGGTCGGACGCGGTGTGCCCCGTGGCGCGCAGCCGGTCGGTGGCGAACGAGTAGCGCAGCTCGCGCCACGCCGACTCGCCTTGCAACAGACTGTTACTCGGGGGCTCGACGACCTCGGCGTTCATGGCCTCCCGGCAAAAGCGCGCATCCGCGTTGGACTCGGCGCCGCGCAGACGGTGGTTCACGTGCAGGGCGGAGACGCGGTAGCCGAGGGCGCCGAGCGCGTCCCAGAGGCAGGTCGAGTCGGCGCCGCCGGAGACGAGGCACAGGACGTCGCCCCCGGGCGGGATCAGCTCGTGGCGGCGGACGTGGCTCTCGACGCGCTCGAGCAGCGCCGGCAAATCCATCGGGTCATTGTTGCAAGAGATCGCTGACGGCACAGCCCTGCGGCTGAAGCACCGGCTGCACGTCCGTGAGCACCTGGTTCGCGTAGTTCGCGTAGGTGTACGAGCGGTACAGGTGCGCGCGGTCGTCGCCGCCCTTCCAGCGGGCGTGGATCGCCTGACCGTACTCGCTGAACATGCCGCCCATCAGCGAGCGCACCATCCTGAGCGAGCCGTCGTGCGGGTCGGTGATCTCGATGCCGCGCGCGACGTTCCTGGTCGCGGCGATCATTTGGGGTGGCGTGACGTCGCCGGCGGCGTACTCCTGGTTCAGCAGCGCGATCGTCGTGTCGCCGAGGGCGGCGGCCCGGATGAACTGCCTGTCGAGCGCACCGCACGTGTGTGCGATCGTCGTCGTCTTCGCCGACTCGACGCGTCCGCCTGCCACCAGCACGAAAGTCGCAACGAGCAGGCCTGCCGCAGTGAGGCCCCTTCGCATCATCCGCCCCTTCTATCGGCCGGCACGGCTCCCGGCCTACATCACTCGTTCGGGGCCAGGCATGTGACCGGGCGCGCGGGGCGATTCGATCGGGGCCGGGCCGTGCCGGCGGCGCCTGCCGGCTGCGGATGCGAGCTCGCCGGCCGCCCAGCGAGCGACCCAGGCGGCGGCGAGGATCCAGAGGACGCGCCTCACCAGCTGGGGTCCTGGAGCCAGGCGTCGAGCCTGTCGACCGCGGCCGCGACCTCGGCGGCGGCGACCCGCTGCGGCTCCGCGAGCGGCACCTGCTCGAGCAGCGGCTTCGGGTCACGGCCGCGCAGCGCGTTCAGCACGTAGCGGATCGCCAGGCCGTGGCCGACGACGAGCACCGTCCGCTCGGGCCTGGCGAGCACGGTGCGGTAGCCGCGCACGTAGCGGCGGAGCGCGTCGACCCGGCTCTCGCCGCCGCCGGGGCACGCCTCTACCGGTCCGTGCGTCCAGGCCCAGCCGCCGTACTCCTCGTAGACCTCCCCCTCCCACTTCCCGAAGGAGATCTCGTTCAGGTCGACGAGCACGAGCCGCGGGACGTCGCGGCCCTCGAGCGCGAGGTCGGCGGTCTCCCGGGCGCGGGCGAGCTCGCTCGTCACGCAGAGGTCGACCGGCACGTCGCGCAGCAGCGCTCCCAGCTCGCGGGCCTGCTCCTCGCCCCGGGGTGTGAGCGAGTTGGGAACCGCCGGGTCGCCGTTGAGCCGGTGCTCGACCCCGAACGCGCTCTCGGCGTGACGAACGAAGACGATCGTCTCCATCAGAAGATCAGCGAGCGGTACGAGATCGTCCGGCGCATCCCGATCCCCTCGTAGACCTTCAGCGCCGGGTCGTTCTCGGGGCGGACGAAGAGGCAGACGACCGGCGTCCGCGCGAGCAGGATCCGGCAGAGGTCGCGCATCCCGCGCTTCGCGTAGCCGCGATTCCGCGCTGCCGGATCGACCCAGACCTGCTGGAGCTGGACCGACGCGGGCGTCCAGGCGGAGGCCTCGGCCTTGAACCGGATCACGCCGTCCTCCTTCCAGATCCACGAGCGGCCCTCCTCGATCTGGGCGCGCGTGCGCCAGCGGAACCCCTCCGGGTCGCGCTGGAGCGGGTCGATTCCGATCTCCTCGAGGTGCGTGGCCGCGCAGGCGACGACGAGCTCCTCCAGGTCGTCCATCGTCGCCGGCCGGAGGCCCGTGTCGCCGGGCCCGGGCGGTTTCTCGATCACGTAGACCGGCTGGCCCGGGCGGTCCTCGCGCGGCCTCGGCATCGAGTCCCGCGCGGCCTCCCAGAGCTCGGAGACCGCGGACTCCTCGCCGATCATCATCCGCGCCCGGGTGCGCAACGTCGCCTCGGCGAACGCCGCGCAGCCCGCCCCGGAAGGGACGACGTTCGCCCCGACGTGGCAGAGCGCGGTCAGCCGCCGCCGCCCGAGCGCGTGGAAGCGCCCGAGGCCGCGGCGGGCGATGTCCTCGAGGAAGACCCGCTCGACCGGATCCTCGGCGCAGAACTCGAGCACCTGCTCGAGCGTCGGCTCGAACGTTCCCGTCACGGCGCGCATCCTCCCGCATTAGTCTCTCGGCCGTGCCGATTCACGTCAGAGCCGAACCGGGCGACTACGCCGAGGGCGTCCTCCTGCCGGGCGACCCGCTCCGGGCGAAGTACATCGCCGAGACCTACCTCGACGACGTCGTCGAGCGGAACTCCGAGCGTGGCCTGCTCGGCTACACCGGGACGTGGGAGGGGAAGGCGGTCTCCGTGCAGGGCACCGGGATGGGCTGCCCCGGGGCGACGATCGTCTTCGAGGAGCTGATCCAGCTCGGCTGCAAGAAGCTCCTCCGCGTCGGCACCTGCGGCGGCCTCCAGCCCCACCACGAGCTCGGCGACCTGATCGTCGCGCTCTCCGCCGTCCCCGCCGACTCGACCGCGATGCACCTCGTCGCGAACGAGCCCCACTGCCCGACCGCGAGCTGGGAGCTGATCCACGGCGCCGTCCACGTCGCCAAGGGGATGAAGCAGGAGCTGCACGTCGGCCCGATCGTCTCCAGCGACCTCTTCTACAACCCCGACGAGGGCCAGTACGAGCGCTGGTCGAAGCGCGGCGTACTCGCAGTCGAGATGGAGGCGGCGGCGCTGTTCACGGTCGGCGCGCTCCGGGGCGTCCAGGCCGGGTGCCTGCTGACCGTGAGCGACATCGTCGTCGAGGGCGAGTTCACGCGGATCTCGGACGAGGATCTCCAGGCCGCGGTCGACCGGATGACGCGCGTGGCGCTCGCCACGGTCACCCATTAAGTGGTTCGACCGACCACTGTCGCCTTCCTCGTCAATCCGGCGTCGGGCAACGGCTCGACCGGCAAGCGCTGGCCGCGACTCTCCCAGCGCGCGAAGGAGCTCGGCCTCGACGGCGTCACCTTCTTCTCGCAACGGCCCGGCCATCTGATCGAGCTCGGACGCGAGGCGATCGACGGCGGTGCCGACCTGCTCGTCGTGGTCGGCGGCGACGGCACCGTCAACGAGGCGGCGAACGCGGCCGCCGGGCGCGACGTCGACCTCGCCGTGATCCCGCTGGGGACCGGGGTGGACTTCGTCCGCACGTACGGGATCCCGGTGCGCTTCGACGACGCGGTGCGCGTCGCGCTCGAGGGCAAGCCGCGGACGATCGACGCCGGCAAGGTCTCGTTCCGCGAGGGCGAGCGCTACTTCGCGAACGTCTCGAGCGCCGGCATGAGCGGCGAGGTCGCGCGGCGCGCGAACGGGATGTCGAAGCGCTTCGGTGGCAAGGCGACGTTCTTCTATGCCCTCACCCGCGTCTTCCTCGGCTGGCAGAACACGGAGGTGACGGTCACGCTGGACGACGAAGAGCGGCGGGGCCGGATGCACGACGTGATCGTCGCGAACGGCCAGTACCACGGCGGCGCGATGTGGCTCGCGCCCGAGGCGAGCCCCGACGACGGCCTCTTCGACGTCGTCCTGATCGGCGACGTCTCGAAGGCGGACTTCGTCCGGACCGCGCCGAAGCTCTACAAGGGCAGGCACCTCGATCACCCGAAGGTGGAGCTGCTGCGCAGCCGGACGGTGACCGTCGAGGCCGCCGAGCCGCTGCCGATCGAGCTCGACGGCGAGCAGGTCGGGACGACGCGCGCCCGCTGGGAGATCGCCCCGGGAGCGCTGCGCGTCCGCGTGCCTACTTCTTCTTCGCCGCCGGCCTAGGCTTCGCGGCGGCGCGCTTCTTCGGCGCAGGCTTCCTCGCGGCGGGCTTGTCCAGCTTGTCGAGGCGGCGCTCGAGCTTTGCGAGCCGCGCCTCCAGCGCCTCGAGCCCGCGCACCTTCTTCGACATCTCGTCGAGACGCTTCGTCAGGGCGCCGGCCGCGCCGACGAACCGGTCGGCGCCCGGCGCCTCGGCGAGCCTGCCGAGCACCTCCTCGCCCCGGTCTTGCAGCTGCTTCATCATCCGTGCCATCTGAACCGCCTTTCGTCGGAGTTCGGGGGAGGTACCCGGCTAACGGACGCGCGTAACGCGGTACGTCAGCTGGTAGCAGCCCTTCGTGTTGGACGGCGGGCACGACGAGCCTGCCGTGGTCGAGTTCGTCCGGCGCGTGCCGAGGCTCCTCGCGGGCGAGGCGTAGCGGGCAAAGAGCCCGCCGGCGTAGTCGTCGCCGTGCGGGTTCCCAACCTCGCCCGTGCGCGGGCACGGCGAGAGCGTCGTGCCCGGCCCGTCGAAGCTCGGGACGGCGCCGAAGTCACATTCGCGCGCCTCGGCGACAAGTGACCACGGCCTGCCGCGGGGCACGTAGAAATCGACGCTCTGGTGCGCCTTGAACGACTGCCCGTCTCGCGCGTGCAGCGTCAGCGGGCTCCAGAGCCCCCAGGTTCCGGCCACGTTCCACTGGATCTGCCACTCGCCCGGCGGCGGGCCGATCTGCCCGAAGAAGGTCGTCTCGTCCTTGAACGGGCAGTCGGGCTTGTCGGGCGCGCAGCTCGGGTCCATCGCCCGCCGGATCAGCGCGCGCTCGAACGTCAGCCGAAGGTGCTCGGGCTTCGCCGCGCCGACCCAGCCGGCGAACACCTGCTTCGCGACGATCACCCGCCCGGCAGTCGCCGGGACGTGGAAGGAGACCTTCACGACCGCGTCGTTGAAGACCGCGTTCACCCGCGGCGCCGAGGCGCTGCCCCGGTCGACGACCCGCACCCGGAGCCGGGCCCGCGGCGAGGGCCGCGGCGGGAGGGAGAGGTCGAAAGAGTAATCGCCGCTCACGT
>DAISLG010000021.1:0-12121 GCA_036820565.1 Gaiellaceae bacterium
GCGATCCTGGATTCGAACCAGGGACCTCCGCCTTATCAGAGCGGCGCTCTAACCAACTGAGCTAATCGCCCGCGGTCGCGCATTGTAGCCGCGCCCGTTCCAGGGATTCGGAGGGATCGGAGCGCGGCCGATCAAGGAACTGCGGCGATGAAGATCGGAGACCTGATCCTGTTCGAGTGCCGGCGGTACTACCTCCGCGGCCTCGACCCCATGAGCGTGCCCGACCGGCACGCCGATCTCGAGGACGCCGAGACCGGGGAGCGTGTGTCCGCGCCGATCGCCTCGCTCTCCGCGGCCGACGACTCGGACGAGGGGCGCGGGTAGTATTGCGGGGAGGCCGCGATGCAGGAGATGGTCATCTACGGGGTCAGCTTCGACCTGGTCGGCAAACAGCCGATCGTGTTGCTGAAGACCGCCGACAGCAACAAGTTCCTGCCGATCTGGATCGGCCACCCCGAGGCGGCCGCGATCCTGATGAAGCTCCAGGGCGCCGTGACGCCGAGGCCGCTCACCCATGACCTGATCACGGAGGTGCTCGGGCAGCTCGACGCGCAGATCCTGCGGATCACCGTCACCGAGCTGAAGGACAGCACCTTCTACGCGAGCATCACCGTCGCCCAGAACGGCGACGAGATCGAGATCGACTCGCGGCCCTCCGACGCGATCGCGCTCGCCGTTCGCGCCGAGGCGCCGATCTTCGTGGCCGACGAGGTGATCTCCGAGTCGGCGATCGAGTTCGAGGGCGACGACATCGACGAGGACGACCTGGTCGACGAGTTCAGGAGCTTCCTCGACAACGTCACCCCTGACGAGTTCGCGGTCGGCGAGGGCGACGAGAACTAGAGCTCTTAGAGCTCGCGCTTCGTGAGCGCAAGCAGTTCCCGGTAGAGCCGGGCCAGCCCCCCGGCCGAGAGCGGGCCGCGGGCCGCGCCGACCTGCTCGGCCACCATCGACTCCTCCCGGCCGGCGTCGACGAACGAGATGCCGTGCTCGTCCTTGTAGGCCTTCAGCTCGCGGACGAGCTCGATCCGCCGGTTGACCGCCTCGAAGATCGAGCGGTCGAGCTCGGAGATCTGCTCCCGCGCGCTGCGGACAAAGGGATCGTCGCTCACGTGTAGACGTAGATTGCCGATCCGAACGGCACCTCGGCGTAGAGATGCGTCGCGATCCACATCGGCACGCGCACGCAGCCGTGCGACGCGGGGTAGGCGGGCACCGACGGGTAGCCATGGATCGCGAACCCGCGGAGGAAGAAGCTCGGGTAGTAGAGCACCCAGCTGTACCCGGCGACCTTCGAGTAGACGTGCCATTCGCCGAGCGGCGTGTTGCCGGTCGCGCCGGTCGAGACGTGGACGACCTCCGCCACCTTGCCGCCGCGCACGACCAGGAGCACCTGCCGCGTCTTGTCGACCTCGACGTGGTCGCCGCCGTAGCGGGGCGCCGGCACGCCGGAGCGCCCGAGGAGGCGCCAGACCGCGGCGTCGACGGTGCCTGTCCGCGGGAGCCCGTGTACCTTCTGGAAGGCGAGGAGGGCGTCGACGGTGTCGTCGGCGAAGAGGGAGTCGACCCGGCGCAGGACGTAGTGCTGCTCCGCGAGCCGCCGCTCGAGCTCGAGCACGCTCGGCCCCTGGGAGCCGAGCGAGAGCGCCGGCACGACGACGCTTGCCATGAGGATCCGGCCCGGCCCCGCGAAGCCGCGATGCGGGATCGTCGAGACGACGATCCGCAGGCTTCCAGGCTTACCGCTCGGGAGCGCGAGCCTTGCGACACCCCCGTAGCGGCGGACGCGGGCGCCGATGCGGACGCGGAGCGAGCCCGCGCCCGCGGGGCGGAGCCGGGCGACCAGGGCCAGCGGCTCGCCGACCGCCCCGCTGCCGACGATCTGCGTCTCGAGCGTCGGCCGGAGGAGCACCGACACGGCGTTCGACACGGCGCCGCCGTAGCGCGCGACGTACGGGCCGGGCCGCCTGGCCCGCAGCCGTGCGCGGAAGACGCCCGGCGCGACCGTCCTCGCGACGACGCCGTTCACCCGCACCGTGCCGGGCAGGGCCGGGTAGAGCTTGCCCTGGAAGACGACGACCGCGCCGTACCCGGCCACGTGCGGGGCGGCCAGGGTCAGCTGGTAGGCGGTGACCGGGGCGAGGTCGTGGTGCTCGGCCGTCGTCGCGATCGTCCCACCCCAGGCTCCTGCGCGGAACATGTGCGTCACCGCCACGCCGTCGGCGCTGCCGCCGTCCGAGAACGTCCAGTGCGGGCTCTCGCCGGAGTCGCACGTCGCCGTGTACGAGACGGTCAGCGGCGCCGGGCCCGACGCCGCCGAGGCCTGCACGACGCAATCGCCGGCCTGCGCCGTCGGCGCGAAGGCGAGGGCGAGCACGACGACGAGACCCCGGCGCACGGTGCGACGATACCGCTAGGTGGTGACGGCGGCCACGAGCGCGACCGCGTTGAACGTGGCGTGCACGATCATCCCCGGGTAGACGCTGTCGGTGCGACTGCGGAGCCACGCGAGCGCCGCCCCGAAGATCGTCAGGATCGGGAGCGCCGCGAGCAGGCCGTGGACGAGGCCGAACGAGAGGCCGACGGCGACGATCGCGGGCACGGCCCCGAACCGGGAGAGGAGCGAGTAGCCGAGCCCGCGGAAGGTCAGCTCCTCGACGAACGGCGCCACGCCGGCGACGACCGCGAAGTTCGCCGCGTACTGGAGCGCCCGGGACGGGTCCCACCCGGTCGGTGTCAGCCCCTGTTCCCGGCCCGCGTGGAGGAACCGGTCGAGCAGCGAGCCGGCGACGAGAACGGCGACGAGCAAGACCAGGCCGAGAACGAGCGCCTTCCGCCACGACCGCGGCGCCCGCAACGCGAGCAGCTCGCGCTTGCCCCCGGCGATCGCGAGCACGGCGACGAGGATCACCGCGTAGCCGACGAGACTCGAGACCGCGGTGCCGTACTGGTAGAGCACGTCCTTCGGGGGCTTCCCTCCCGCGGCGCGCTCCGAGTAGGCGAGCGTCGAGAGGATGCCGACGAGCGTGCCCCAGAGGGCGAGGCGCGTGCCGGCTCTCACGCGACCCACTGGTAGAGCGCCCACTGGACGACCGCGAGGCCGAGCAGCATCGCGCTCACGCCGACGATCGCGCTGTGCACGCGCGGCCGCTCGCCGAGCACCGCGAGCGCGAGGAAGAGCGGGAAGATCGTGACACCGAAGCGCGGCAGCGAGAGGAGGGGCCAGCGGCCGCTCGGGAACGAGAGCGGGATCGCGAGGCTGACCACGGTGAAGATCCCGTAGGGCACGCCGAAGCGGCGCCAGACGACCACGGCGAGCCAGACGAAGAGGCCGAGGAAGGCGAGGCTCTGGAGATTGACCGCGGCCGCGTGCATCGGCTCGGCGCCCGCGACCGTCCACCGCGCCGCGTCGCCCCGGCCGGCGAGTGCCATCACGCCGTGGTACCCCGCCCGCAGGCCGCTTCCGATCCCCCCGAGTGGCCCGATCGAGGACAGGTGGCGGTGCCACAGCTGCTGCGAGTCGAGAAACGCGAACGGGTCGCCGAGCTTCCACCAGAGCCCGAGCGGGTAGAGGAGGAAGAGCGCCGGCGCGAGCCCGAGCCAGGCGATCCGGCGGCCGTGCGGCCAGCCGACCGCAGCGAGCGCGGGCAGGAGCGCGACCCCGGCCGAGCGGGTCAGCAGCGCGAGGCCCGTCGCGACGCCGGCCCAGACCCAGCGGTCGCTCTCGGCGAAGGTGAAGGCGGCGAGGACGAGCAGCAGGAAGAGCGACTCGCTGTAGACCGCCTGGAGGAAGAGCGCCGTCGGGAAGATCGCCAGATAGACGAGGGCGCGCTGGGCTCCCTCGAGCCCGAGTCGGCGCTCCGCGAGCCGGTGGAAGAGGACGAACGAGCCCGCGCAGGCGGCGAGCGAGACGGCGATTCCCGCGAGCACGTAGTGGCCGAGGAGGACCCGTCCGAGCACGGCGACGACGCCCGGGTAGAGCGGGAAGAACGCGGCCGTCTGGCTCGAGGAGTAGGCGTGCTCGGCGATCTGGACGAACCAGCGGCTGTCCCAGCGCGCCCAGACGTCCGTCAGCCAGCCGAGATCGTGCAGGTACGGGCTGTCCCAGCGGTGCTGGAGCGGCGGCGGCTTCGGCTCGAACCAGAGGAACGCCAGGATCGTGGCCGCCCAGATCGCCGCGCGGCTCCAGAGGAAGACCTGTAAAGCCGGTCTACACTGCCAGCGGCTCACGGCGGCGACTCTAGCTTGGGGAAACCGCCGCGGCCCGTCGAATCACCCAGCAGATGGTCTGGCACCGAGCCCTCATCGCAGGCGTCGTCATCGTCGCCGTCCTCCTCGCCGCGAAGCTGATCGACCGGCGGATGGCACGGCGCGTCCTCGAACCCGGGGCGGCGACCCGCTACAACGTCCTCCGCCGCACGATCACGACGACGATCGTCGTGGTCGGGGTGATGTCCGCCCTGCTCGTGATCCCGCAGGTGAGCGCGGTCGCGGGCGGCCTCCTCGCCTCGTCGGCGGTGCTCGGCCTCGTGATCGGCTTCGCCTCGCAGCGGACGATCGGCAACTTCGTCGCGGGCCTGATGATCGCCTTCACGCAGCCGATCCGGCTCGGGGACGAGGTCGAGGTCGGCGGCGTCGCCGGGACGGTCGAGGAGATCGGGCTCACGTACACCTTCATTCGCACCGCCGACAACGCGCGGCTCGTGATCCCGAACGAGAAGCTGGCCTCGGATACCATTCTCAACTCGTCGATCCGGAGCAGGGAGAAGCTCGCCGAAGTGTCCGTGCAGGTGCCGCTCTCGAACGACCTCGCAGCCGTCGTCGAGGCGCTGCGCCGCGAGGCCTCCGCCGAGCGCGAGGCCCAGGTGGACGTGACCGACATCGCCGGGAACGCCACGATCGTCGTGCGCGCCTGGGCGCCGGACGCCGCCGCGGCCGAGCGGCTCGAGAGCGACCTGCGCCTGCGGCTGCACGCACGTCTCCGGGCCGACGGGTTCTACGCATGAGCAGCCGGAAGCGGCGCCAGCTCAGGATCAAGCGCCGCCGCCGCCACGGCGTCGTGATCGCCGTCGTCGTACTCGGGTTCTTCGGCGCGCTCGCCGTGGTCGGGATCGGCAGCGGCGCGACGCTGCTCTCGAGCTGCGACCTCTCCTCTCTGCGCCCGGTCGCGATCGGGCAGAACTCGTTCGTCTATGCGAATGACGGCAGCCTGCTCGGTTCGATCCCGGCCGAGCGGAACCGCGAGCCGGTCGCCCTGCGCGAGCTGACGCCGTTGCTGCCGAGGGCGACGGTCGCGATCGAGGACAAGCGCTTCTATTCGCACGGCGGTGTCGACGTCGAGGGCATCGTCCGCGCGCTCTGGCGCGACGTCAGCGCCGGCCGCGTCGTCGAGGGCGGCTCGACGATCACGCAGCAACTCGTCCGCAACCTCTACATCTCGCGCGAGGTGACCGTCCAGCGGAAGCTCAAGGAGGCGTGCCTCGCGATCAAGCTGAGCCGCTCGCGCTCGAAGGACTGGATCCTCGAGAACTACATGAACCAGGTCTACTACGGCAACCACGCCTACGGCGTCGAGGCCGCGGCCCAGACGTACTTCTCGCGGCACGCGTCGAGCCTGACGCTCCTCCAGGCGGCGCTCCTCGCCGGCCTGCCGCAGGCACCGACCGACTACGACCCGTTCCACGCGCCCCAGAAGGCGCTCGCGCGGCGCAGCGAGGTGTTGCGCGCGATGCTCGCGAACGGCGCGATCACGGTGAGGGAGTACCAGCGGGCGGCTCGCTCGCGGTCGCTCGGCCTGCGCCCGGGCCGTCTCTACACACGGATCAAGCAGCCGTACTTCTTCGGCTACGTCAGCGAGGAGCTCCAGAAGCAGTACGGCACGAACACGATCCGGTCGGGCGGGCTGCGCGTCTACACGACGATCGACCCGAGGCTCCAGCGTGCCGCCCAGCGCTCGATCCGGGAAGTCCTGTACGCCCACGACGACCCGGCCTCCGCGATCGTCTCGATCGACCCGTCCAACGGGGCGATCCGGGCCATGACGGCCGTGATCCCCGGGAACAGGAAGAACCAGTTCAACCTCGCGGCGCAGTCCGAGCGGCAGGCCGGCTCGACGTTCAAGGCGTTCGTGCTCGCCGCCGCGATCGAGCAGGGGATCGACCCGGACACGACCTACTACACCTCCGCGCCGTTCACGTGCACGACGGGCCCGTGGTGCCTGCCCGACGTTCTCAACGGCAAGCCATGGCACGTCGAGACGTACGGGCACGACTACCTCGGCTCGACCTCGATCACGAATGCGACGATCCACTCGGACAACACCGTCTTCGCGCAGCTCGGCCTCGACGTCGGCCCGCAGGCGGTGTGGACGATGGCGAAGCGGCTCGGCGTGAACCTGTCGGACCCGCCCGTCGCCTCGATCTCGCTCGGCCCGCTCCGCGTCTCGCCCCTCGACATGGCGACCGCCTACGCGACGCTCGCATCCGGGGGCGTCCGCTCGAAGCCGATGGCGATCACGAAGGTGATCCTCCCCGGCGGCAAGGTCGACACCGACTCGGGCTGGGGCAAGCCGCAGCGCACCCGCGCGATCTCGGACGGCGTCGCCTGGAAGGTGACGCAAGTGCTCGAGCAGAACGCGCAGTACGGCACCGGTGCGGGCTCCGGCGACGGTCGCCATCCGGTCGCGGGCAAGACCGGGACGACGGAGAGGCACGCCGACGCGTGGTTCTGCGGCTACACGCCGCAGCTCGCGACGACGGTCTGGATGGGCTACCCGCGCGGTGAGATCCCGATGCTGAACGTCCACGGGCAGGCGGTCGCCGGCGCGACCTTCCCCGTCCCGATCTGGCACCGCTTCATGGCGGCGGCGCTGTGGCGCTCGCCCGTGAAGCAGTTCCCGACGCCGCGCCACTACCCGGTCTACCACTCCTTCACCCGCGGCAACTACGGGACGTACTCGAGCTACTCGAGCTCGACGGGCAGCGGGTATACGAACGACGCGACGACGACGTCGAGCACGCACTCCACCGCGACGACGCCGAAGCCGCAGGGCCCGCCGGCGCCGGCCCCGAAGCCGAAGCCGACGCCCACGCCGACACCGACGCCACCACCGCCCACTCTTCCGACGACGACGACGACGCCACCACCTCCTCCTCCTCCTCCTCCTCCTCCTCCGACGACGACGCCTGAACCGTAGGGCCCCTCTTGCCACGGCGGCCGGTGCGGGAACGCTCGCACTCCTGGCGGGCTGCGTTGCGGCCGCGTGGGCTCCCGGGTCGCCGCTCGTCCCGCTGAACGGCGGCCATCCGGGCGGCGACGTGCGCTGGGCCTGGCTCTTCGTCGCCTGCGAGTCCGCAGCGTTCGGGTGCTACCTCGGCGGGCTCTGGCTGCTGCGGCGCGGCGGGCGCCTGGCCGTCGTCTTCGCGCTCGCGGCGGCGATCCAGCTCGCGCCGCTCGGCGCGCCGCTGCTCCTCTCGACGGACGCCTGGACCTACTGGAGCTACGCGCGCGTGGCGAATCCGTACCGCGACACGCCGTCGTCGGATCCCGTCTCCGAACGCTGGGTCGGAACGGCGTGGCGCGACACGACGTCGGTCTACGGGCCCGCCTTCTCGCTCGCCTCCGAGCCGCTCGGCCTGACGCGCTCGCACGACCTCGCCGCGTGGGCGTACAAGTCGGCCGCCGCCGCCGCGATGCTGGCTGCTACCGCGCTCGCGGCGAGGCTCTCGCGGCGCCGTGCGTTTGCCGCCGCGTTCGTCGGCTGGAACCCGCTGCTGGCGATCCATTTCGCCGGCGGCGGCCACAACGACGCGCTGATGATGGCGCTCGTCGCGGCGGCGCTCGCGCTCGGCTCGTCCGGCCGGCGGCACGCCGCGGGCGTCGCGTGGGCGCTCGCCGCGCTCGTCAAGTGGGTGCCGCTCGTCCTCCTCCCGCTCCGGGCGCTGGAGGCGCGGGCGACCGGGCGGCGTGTCTCGCACCTCGGCTTCGCCGTGACCGTGGGCGTGGTCGCTCTCGCCGCGACCGCCGCCTACGGGCTCGACTGGCTCCACTTCCTCGGCCCGCTCGCGCGGAACGCGAACCACGAGACGCGCTTCTCGCTGCCGCACCGCACGGGGCTGCCGTGGTGGGCCTTCGCCGCCGCGTTCGCCCTCGCGTACGCGTGGCTCCTGCGCGAGGCTGCCCGCGGGCGGGCGCGGCTCGGCCTCGCGGCGGGGCTCCTGCTCCTCGCGGTGCCCTACCTCGCCGCCTGGTACGCCGTCTGGGCGGTGCCGCTCGCCGCCGCCGAGGACGACCACACGGCGCAGTTGCTCGCCCTCGGTCTCTGCGCCTATCTGCTCACGCAGGCAGTACCCGTCTGAGCACGACGATGCCGTCCTCGTCGAACACGACCTTCCAGGCCGGGTTGTGCCGGAGGGCGGCGACGCCGAACGCCGTCGCCTGCGGCGCGATCCGGTCGGCGTAGCCCGCTTTCCTCACGTCGACCGCGACCCAGGTCGCGTCCAGCACGTACGGGAAGCTCAGTACCCGCCGGCGCGCGGAGAGGTGCGCCCCGAGCGAGTTGTCCGCGCTGACCACGACGCCGTCCGGGACGAGGTCGACGGCCCGCTGCGAAACGCGGTCCCGGCGCGAGACGCGGTACGTGTCCGCCTGCAGGGTCGCGCCGCCCGGGAGGTAGCGCCACTGCGGGATCGGTCCGAGCAGGTAGTTCGCGGCGAGCGTGGTCGCGACGAGCGACAGCGCGACCGTCCCGCTCCGGCCCAGCCGCCGGGCGCCGAGCACCGCGGCCGCGACGAGCACGGGTATCTCCGCAGCCGTGTAGTGGAAGTGGATCGAGCTCTGCGTCGGCGCCGAGGAGAGCAGGTTGAGCGCGAGCTCCGGCAGGGCCGCGAGCGCGAGCAGGGGAGCGAGGAGGCTCAGCCCGGCGAGCGGGAGCAGCAGCGAGAGCAGATACACGGGGTGCCATGCGGTCGTCGGCCCGATCGCGTCGTACCGCCCGTAGAAGGTCGAGCCGTGGCCACTGTTGAAGTGCGGCACGACGACGAGGACCGCGAGCGCCGCCGCGCCGCCGCCGGCCGCCATGATCGCCGCTCCCGTCCGGTAGCGGCCGCGCGAGAGTGCGTACCAGGCGCCGAGCCCGGCGACGACGAGGCCGACCTCCTCCTTCGTCAGCACCGCCGCGGCCGCGCACGCGGCGAACGGGGCGAGCCGGTCGTCGTCGAGATAGAGGACAGCGAAGAGCAGGAGCGGGCACGCGAGCGCGACGGGGTGGAACTCGTCGCGGGCGAGCCACTCGACGGGAGGGTAGAGCAGGTAGGCGACCGCGAAGCCGAGGGCCGCGCGCTCCGAGCCGAGGTGCCGCCGCGCGAGCAGGAAGACGGGTAGGGCGCCGAGCGCGATCGCCGCCGCCTGCACGGTCGTCAGCATCCCCGCGCTCGGCCAGAGTCGCCAGAGCGGCGCGAACACGACGAGGATCGGGTCGAAGTGCGCACCGAGCCGCGACATCTGGTCGCCCTCGAGGCTCGTCATCCGCAGCGGGTGTCCGTGCGCCGTCGTCCAGACCGCCTGCACCATGTTGCCGAGATCGAACCGGCCCGTCTCGAACGACCGGTGACGCATCGCCGAGAGCCACGAGAACGCGGCCGCGAACAGCGTCATCGACAGCCAGAGCAGCGGCCGCGGCCTCACAGCAGCCCCTCGATCAGGCCGCGCCAGCGGCGGCCGAGCACCTCCTCGCTCGCATGTTCGTCGAACGCGCGGCGGCCGCCCTCCGACAGCCGCCGCTGCAGCTCCGGTTCGGCGGCGAGCCGCCGCAGCGCCGCTGCGAGCGCGGCCGGATCGCCGGGTGGGACGAGCAGGGCGCTCTCACCGTCGACGAACAGCTCACGGGCGGCGGGCGTGTCGCCCGTCACGAGCGGCGTCGCGCACGCGATCGCCTGGAACGCCTTGTTCGGGATCACGCGCAGCGCCTTCTCAGACGTCCCGAAGACGCCGAGCGCGCAGCCCGCGCGCCACAGCTCTGCCGGCAGCTGCTCGTACTCGACCCACGGGATCCACTCGACGTTGTCCGGCTTCCCGTCGAGCAGGGCGTCGAGCTGCCCGCTCCCGACGACGCGAAAGGGCAACTCGGGCGCGAGCCGGGCCGCCTCGAGGATCGTCGCGACGCCGTGCAGCGGGATCAGCTTGCCGACGAACAGCACCGTCCAGGGCTCCTCCGGACGCCAGGCCGGACGGAAGAGCCGCTCCTCCGCGCCGACGAGGCAGACGGCCACGCGCTCGCGCGGAATCCCGCCGAGCTCGGCGAGGAAGTCGGCGTTCGCCTCGGTGTCCGCCACGACGAGGTCGGACTTCCGCAGCGCCGTCCGGTCGATCCCCTTCAGCATCCGTGCCGCCAGCGAGTTCGCCTTGAAGCGCCCGCGGTCGGCGACGAGCGTGTCCGAGAGCGAGACGAGCGGATTGAAGACGAGCGGCCGCTTGCCCGCGATCCGCCGTGCGCGCGGGACGTCGAAGTGCCCGGGGTAGCCGACGATCACCGCGTCGAAGTCGCCCCGCGGCGGCCAGAGCAGCCGCAGCTCTGCGAGCGTCAGGCGGAGCGCCGCCCCGGGCCCTGCGCCGAACTTGTGCTCGCGCCCCTCCCACGCCCCCGCGTGCCGCTCGCGCACCTCGACGCCCGCCTCGCGGAGGCTCGAGATCACCTGCGCGTTTCGCGGATAGTCCCGCTCGTAGGTGCCGAAGTAGAGGACCCTCAACGGAGGATCTCGTCCACGTGCATCCCGGCGGGGTCGCGCTCGCCGGCGCGCTCCTCGTGGTGGCTCGTGACGAGCTCGCTGATCAGTCCGAGCGAGAAGAGCTGCATCCCGACGACGACGAGCAGGACGCCGAGCGAGAGCAGCGGCCGCTGCCCGATCGCGTGGCCGCTCAGCTTCAGCACCGTCAGGTAGGCGAGCACGAGCGCCCCGACGCCGCCGAGCGCGAGCCCGAGCCCGCCGAAGAGGTGGAGGGGCCGGTAGCGGTAGCGGCCCATGAAGGAGACCGTGAGCAGGTCGAGGAAGCCGCGGACGTACCGCTCGAGCCCGTAGCGGGAGCGGCCGTGCTCGCGCGGGCGGTGGTTCACCGGCAGCTCGGCGACGCGGTAGCCGAGGTTGTGCGCGAGCACCGGGATGAAGCGGTGGAGCTCGCCGTAGAGCCGCAGCCCGCGGACGACCTCGGAGCGGTAGGCCTTGAGCCCGCAGTTCATGTCGTGGAGCCGGACGCCCGACAGCGCCCGCGTGGCCGTGTTGAAGATCCGGGAGAGGATCCTGCGGCTCCAGGGATCGCGCCGCCGCGTCTTCCATCCCGAGACGAGGTCGAAGCCCTCGTCGAGCTTGGCGAGCAGCTTCGGGATCTCGGCCGGGTCGTCCTGGAGGTCGCCGTCGATCGTCACGACGACGTCCCCGGCGGCCTGCGCGAACCCGGCGGCGAGGGCGGCCGCCTTGCCGAAGTTCCGCCGGAGCCGCACGACCCGGACGTTGTCGTGGGTCGCGTGGAGGCGCGTCAGCGCCGCGAACGTCCCGTCGGTCGAGCCGTCGTCGACGAAGATCGCCTCCCACTCCCGGCCGGCCCCGTCCAGCGCCGAGCCGAGCTCGTCGAGCAGGAGCGAGACGCTGCGCTCCTCGTCGTGCACGGGGACGACGACGGAGATCACGGCACGGGCACCGTCGTCGCCGGAGGCGCCGTCGTGGTCGGCGGGGGCGTGAAGGTGGTGGTCGGCGGGGGTCCGATCGTCGTCGCAGGCGGCGGGGCGATCGTCGTCGCCGGCGGGGGTGGTGCGAGCGTGGTCGTCGCCGGCCGGCGGGTCGTCGTGGGCGCGGACGTCGCCGCCTGAGTGGTCGTCGTGGCCGCGGTCGTGGCCGCGGTGGTCGTGCGCGCCGTCGTCGCCTTGATCGTGGAGACGGTCGGGAGGGTGAGGCTCGTCCGCCCGGTCGTGGCGACCGCGGGCGCGCTCGTGTCGCTCGACTGCGTGGCGATCACGGCGAGCGCGGCGCCCGCCGCGAGCAGGAGGCCGACGGCGGCGAGAACGAGCGGCAGGCCGCGGCGCCGGCGCCCGGCGGCAAGGCGGCGCGCGATCGCGGCCGCGGGCAGAACC
>DAISLG010000021.1:12131-17139 GCA_036820565.1 Gaiellaceae bacterium
GGCAGAACCTGGGTCTCGAGCCCGCCGGCCGTCGGCGCGCCCTCGAGCTCCTCGAGCAGCGCGGAGCCGTCCGCCGGCCGGTCGGCCGGGTCCTTCGCCAGGCAGGCGACCGCGAGGCCCTCGAGCTGCGCGGGAGCGTCTCGCCGGAAGGCGGAAACCGGCGGAGCGGGCCGGTCGCGGTGCATGGCCACGAGCCCCATCGCGCTGTCCGACTCGAACGGGAGCCGGCCCGCGAGCATCCGGAAGAGGATCACGCCGAACGAGTAGACGTCGCTCGCGGGGCCTGCCTGCTCGCCCGTCGCCTGCTCGGGCGAGATGTACGCGGCCGTGCCGAGGACGGTGCCCGCCTCGGTCAGCGTGCCCGCGCCGCCCATGCGCGCGATCCCGAAGTCGGCGATCTTCGCCCGCCCCTCGCTGTCGAACAGCACGTTGGCGGGCTTGAGGTCGCGGTGGACGAGCCCGCGGACGTGCGCGTGGGCGAGGCCCGACGCGAGCTCGGTCGAGATCCGCTCCGTCTCGGCGTCCTCGAGCGGCCGGCCCGGCACGAGGCGGTCCTCGAGCGTGCCGCCGGGGAGGTACTCGAGCACCATGTAAGGGCCGCGCTCGGACTCGCCGTAGTCGTAGAGCTGGCAGATGTTCGGGTGCGCGAGCGAGGCGGCGGCGCGACCCTCGCGCTCGAACCGCGCCCGGTCGGCGTCTCGCCCGAGGATCTTGACCGCGACGGTCCGCTCGAGCTCGGAGTCGTGCGCGCGCCACACGGCGGCCATCGCCCCGACCCCGAGCGGCTCCTCCAGCCGGTACCGGCCCGCGATCAGCTCCCCCTGCATGGCAGTAGCTTATGCACGCCCGTGCCGGAGCTCATCTCGATCGACGAGGCCCTCGCGCTCATCCTCGAGCGCGTCCGGCCGCGCCCGGGCGAGGCCGTCGCGATCGACGCCGCGGCGGGCCGCGTGCTGGCCGAGGACGCGCACGCTGCAATCGATCTCCCGCCGTTTCCCAGCTCCGCGATGGACGGCTTCGCGCTCCGTGCCGCGGATGTGCCCGGCAGCCTGCCCGTCGTCGCGCGCGTCGCTGCGGGCGTGCCGGCCCCGCGCCCGCTCGAGCAGGGCGAGACGATGGCGATCGCGACGGGCGGGGTCGTTCCGGACGGAGCCGATGCCGTCGTGCCGATCGAGTACGTTGTCGTACATGACAACAGTACGACGTTTCCCGACGCTGTGGCTCCCGGCGCGAACATTCGTCCTCGCGCCGGGGATCTCCGCGCCGGCGATCTCGTCGTGGCGGCGGGTGCGCGGCTCGGGGCCACCCAGCTCGGCGCCCTTGCCGCCGCCGGCGTCGCCCGCGCCGTCTGCGCGCCGGAGCCGCGCGCCTCCGTCCTCGCCACGGGAACCGAGCTCCGCCGTCCCGGCGAGCCGCTCGGGCCGGGTGAGGTCTACGACGCGAATGGGCTGATGCTCGCGACGCAGCTCGCCTCTGCGGGCTGCTCCGTGGAACGACTGACGTCCGTCGCCGACGACGAGGAGGCGCATCGCGCCGCGCTCGCGCGCGGCCTGGAGGCCGATGTCCTCGTCACTTCGGGCGGCGTCTCGGTCGGCCCGCACGATCTCGTGCGCCGGATCCTGGCGGAGCTGGGAGTCGAGGAGGTCTTCTGGCGGGTCGCCGCCAAGCCGGGCAAGCCGGTCTCGTTCGGCGTGCGCGGCGAGACCCTCGTCTTCGGCCTCCCCGGGAATCCCGTCTCGTCACTCGTGGGCTTCGAGCTCTTCGTCCGCCCCGCGCTGAACGCGCTTCAGGGGCTCGCGGAGCCCGGCCCGGCCTACCGGCCCGGGCGGCTCGCGCGCGCCCTCGAGCGCAGCGGCTCGCGCGATGAGCTCGTGCGCGCGCGCACCCGCGTCGAGGCCGACGGAATCGTGCTCGAGCCGCTGGCCGGCCAGGAGTCGCACATGATCGCGCGGGCGGCCGCGGCCGACGCGCTCGTGCTCGTCCCGCGCGGCGAGGGGCGAATCGAGGCCGGCGCGCCGGTCAGCTGGCTGCCGCTGCCCTGACGGGCAGCGTGAGCGCGCTCGGCGTGAGCTCGAATGCCGGGCCGCCGCGCGGGATCATCGCGACGAGGCGGGCATCCACGAGGTACCGGTGCGACGCGAAGAAGCGCGGGTGGCAGGCCTGGAGCCGGAGGATCTCGCGGCCGCGCGTCCGGAGCACGGAGACGTCGTCCGCGGTGACGACGCGATGGCCGGTGACGCGGTACTTGAACGTCCCGTACGGCAGCTCGAAGGTGATGTAGTCGCCGGGCCGGATCTCGTCGATCGCCGAGAACGGGGCGAGGTAGGTCGTGCGATGGCCCGCGACGTAGATCAGCTGGCCCTCGCCGGGGAGCCTCGTGCCGACGTAGTGGCCCGGGCCCTTCTTCAGCGTGTCGTGATCGGTGCCCTGGACGACGATCATGTCGAGGCCGATCCGGCCGATCCGGAGCCGGCCGACCGCCTCGCCCGGGCGCAGGGACCTGCGATACGCACGCGCCTCGACGGCGACCTCGCGCCGCGCCGCCGCCAGCTGCCGCGACGAGGTGTGCGGATGGTAGGCGGCGAAGCGCCGCTCGTAGCTCGAGGCGAGCCGGTTCTGCTGGAAGTGCGTGTAGAGCGCGGTGAACGGGTCCTGCCACTGCCAGACGAGGCCGGCCCAGGCGACGGTGCCGAGCCCGGCGACGATCAGGAGGGTGCCGAGGATGCGCAGGACGCGTCGCATGATCAGGGTCCTAACGCCTCACGCCGTGTCCGGGATACGCGACGGCCACCCCGTGCGGCGAGGACGATCGTGCGGACGAGCTCCCTGATCGGGCCACGCGGGCCACGCTCGCGCACGTCCGGGTACGGGGCGTAACGCCCGGACGCGAGTGCGGCGAGCTGGGCCGCGACTGCCGCCCACAGGACGACGACGAGCAGCGCCGGAACCGGTATGTACCCAACGGCGACGAGCTCCGCGAGGTACCAGGGCGCGTTCAGCCCGAGCCCGAACCGGAACGCGAGCGAGCCGAGCAGCAGCAGCGGCCCGGCGAAGCCGGCCGCGAGCACCGCGGCCCGCACGAGCGCCCCCCGCGCGCGCACCTGCGGGAGCCAGAGCCAGGCGTGGAGCGAAGGAAGCAGGAAGACGAGCGCGAAGGGGTTGACCGACACGACGAGCAGGCCCACGACCGCGAGCGCAAGCAGCGCGGCGATGTGGCCTGCGATCTCCTCGCCGGCCGTGACCGGTCGCCGGGGCAGCAGTCGCTCGCGCGCGACCAGCCACGCGCCGCCGAGGAGCAGGGCCAGCACGACGGTCCCGATCAGCGGCCAGTGCCCCGCCGCGCTGTCGGGCGCCGGCGGCCGCGCCGCGCCGCCCGGCCAGACGCCGAGGAAGCCGAACGCCTCGAACAGGAGTCCCGCGAAGAACCAGAAGCCAAGCCTGCTCGCGAGCGCCCTGAACGCCGGCCGAAGGGCGATGTGGAGCCGCCGGGAGCGGGCGAAGAGGTCGGTCGCGGCGACGACGAACGGCAGCAGCAGCGAGATCAGCACCAGCTCGAGCGTCCAGCCGCGCACGATCCGGTCGCCGAGGTAGACGTAGCTCGTCGTGCCCTGCGCGAGCTCGACGCCGGCGTCGAGCGACTCGAGCGTCTCCTGCGCCGCCCGCCCGAGCGCCGCCAGCTTCGCGGCTCGGAGCACCTCCGGGCGGTCGCGGAAGGCGGCCGCCGACGGCCTCGTTGTGCCCGTGGTGAGCGTCACCGCGGGAATGCCGCGGCCGACGAACGGCCCCTGCTCGTACAGGCTGAGCGGGAACGCGAGGTCGATCAACTGCCCGATGCCGCTCGGGCGGCCCGGCTGCCGGCCCGTCTCCTCCAACACCCGTGCCGCGGTGGTCTGGACGAGCGCCGCGGCGGGCGACCGGGGCTGGTCGCCGGCGAGCTCGAGTCGAGGCTGCCCGGCCCCCGCGAGCGCGTCGAGGTTCAGCACCGCCATGACGCGGTCGCGGTAGGGGGAGCTCTGCGCGAACCGCGCCGCTCCGAGCCCGCCGAAGGCGCCACCGTCGGTCGAGAGGAAGAGGATCGTGTGCGCCGTCGCCACCTGCCGGGCCGCGGCGGAGTCGCCCGCCGGGCTCGCATAGGAGCGGGCCAGCTCGATCAATGCCGCCGTTCCCGACGCGTTGTCGTTCGCGCCGGGGCCGGTGCCCGTGTCGTCCCGGTGCGCCATCACGACGATCGTCTCGGGCGAGGGGCCGGGGGCGACCGCGATCAGGTTCTCGAGCTCGACCCGTCCGCGGCCGGGAATCCGGGTCGTGAAGCGGTCGTGGGTGGCCACGAGCCCGTACGGCGCGAGTTGGCGCGCGAACCAGGCGGCCGCCCCGATCGAGCCCGGCGAGCCCGGCGACCGGTCCGGATAGAGCGTCGCCAGCTCGACGGCGAGGTCGCGGGCGACGCCCTGGTCGAAGGCAGGGGGGAGCGCGGGACGCTGCAGCGGCCCCGGCCTGGCGACGCTGAACGCCGCGACGAGCAGCGGGAGCGCGAGCAGGAACGAGGTTCCGCGGTAGAGGCGTCCGCTGACCGGACGCTCGATCGACCCGCGCCGCGGCCTGCGCCGTGTCCCTTTGGGCCGGGAGGCCGGCATCTCGCGGCTATAGTAGGGCGCAGCTGACGCTGGCAGGCGGCGCCTATGGCTGACTCCTCGACCATTCTCCTCGTTGACGACGAGGAGGCCGTGCAGAAGCTCCTCACCTATCCGCTGGAGCGTGACGGCTTCCGCGTGGTGCACGCGCGGGACGGCGAGGAGGCGCTCGAGCGCTTCCGGGCCGAGTCGGTCGACCTCGTCGTGCTCGACATCATGCTGCCGAAGCTCGACGGGCTCGAGGTGTGCAAGCGGCTTCGCGCCACGAGCCTCGTCCCGATCATCATGCTCACGGCCCGCGACGACGAGCTCGACAAGGTCGTCGGCCTCGAGCTCGGCGCCGACGACTACATCACCAAGCCGTTCTCGATCCGCGA
>DAISLG010000022.1:0-16973 GCA_036820565.1 Gaiellaceae bacterium
GAATCGGATCGCCGTGCGGGTCGTGCGTCGGGAAGCCGAGCGCCCGGTCGATCCGCTCCTCCAGCTCCTCCGAGATCACGTGCTCCAGGCGATCGGCCTCGTCGTGCACGTTCTCGACGTCGAGCCCGAGCGTCTCCGCCAGGTAGAGCTCGATCAGCCGGTGGTGGCGGATCACCTCGACCGCGACGCGCTCGCCGGCCTCGGTGAGACGGGCGCCGCGGTAGGGCTCGTGCTGGAGAAGCTCGAGCGCGGTGAGCTTCTTGACCATCGCGCTCGCCGAGGCGGGCGAAACGCCCTGGTAGCGGGCCAGCGCGGAGATCGTCACGCGGCCGCCGTCGGCCTGGAGCTTGTACGCGCCCTTGAGGTAATCCTGGATCGAGCTGCTGAGCGGCGACTTGCTCACGCGTTCAGTGTAGGCCCGGCTGTACGCTCCGGGCCGTGCTGATTCGCCTGGGACACAGCCCCGATCCCGACGACGCGTTCATGTTCTGGGCTCTTGCGGCGGGCCGCGTCGACCAGCGCGGATTCGAGTTCGAGTACGTCACCGAGGACATCCAGACGCTGAACGAGTTGGCGCGTGAGGGGCGGCTCGAGGTGACTGCGATGTCGCTCGCGACCTATCCCGCGGTGCAGGACACGTACATGCTGCTTCCCCACGGCGCGAGCATGGGCAGCGGCTACGGGCCGGTTCTCGTCGGCCGCGAGGAGCTGACGCGCGAACAGCTCGCGTCGACGGAGATCGTCATCCCCGGCCGGGGTACGACCGCGTATCTCGTCCTGAAGATGGTGCTCGGCGAGTTTACGGCCCGCGAGGTGCCATTCGACGAGATCATCGACGAGGTCTCCTCGGGCCGTGCGGACGCGGGCCTCGTCATCCACGAAGGGCAGCTCACGTATCGCGCCGAGGGGCTCCACAAGCTCATCGACCTCGGCGAGTGGTGGCTGCTCGAGACGGGCCTGCCGCTGCCGCTCGGCGTCAACACGGCCCGGCGCGATCTCGGCCCGGGCGTCCTGCACGAGCTCTCCGACGTGCTCGCCGAGTCGATCCGCGCGGGGCTCGCGAACCGCCATGAGGCGATGACCTACGCGCTCCAGTTCGGGCGCGGGATCGACGCCGGGCTCGCCGACCGCTTCGTCGGGATGTACGTCAACGAGCTGACCTGCGACTACGGCGACGAGGGGCGGGAGGCTGTCGCCGAGCTGCTCCGGCGCGCCGAGGCGATCGGTGCCTACGACGCGCCGGTTCGCGTCGAGTTCATCGCGTGAGCCGGGCCGTCTTCCTCTCTGCCGTGCGGACGCCGGTCGGGCGGTACGGCAGAGGTCTCTCAGGCGTCCGGCCCGACGACCTGGCAGGCATCGCAATCGCGGCCGCGGTCGAGCGCGCCGGCGTCTCTCCGGGCGAGATCGAGGACGTCTACTTCGGCTGCGCGAACCAGGCGGGCGAGGACAACCGCAACGTCGCGCGGATGGGCGCCCTGCTCGCGGGCCTGCCCGACTCGGTCGGCGGCGTCACGGTGAACCGCCTCTGCGCGTCCGGGCTCTCGGCGGTCATCTCCGCCTGCCACGCGGTCGCCGCCGGCGACGGCGATCTCTTCGTGGCCGGCGGCGTCGAGTCGATGAGTCGCGCCCCGCTCGTCACCGCGAAACCGGATGCGGCCTTCCCGCGCGGCGACCGGACGATGTACGACACGACGCTCGGCTGGCGGTTCCCCAACCGGCGGATGGAGGAGCTGTTCCCGCTCGAGCAGATGGGCGAGACGGGCGAGAACGTGGCCGAGCGCTGGCAGGTCTCGCGCGAGGATCAGGATGCGTTCGCGCTCCGGTCGCAGCAGCGCTGGGCCGCCGCCAGCGAGGCGGGCCGGTTCGACGACGAGCTCGTGCCCGTCGGCGAGCTCGAGCGGGACGAGCATCCGCGGCCGGCGACGACGCTCGAGCAGCTCGCGGCTTTGAAGCCGGCCTTTCGCCCTGGCGGCACGGTCACGGCGGGAAACTCGAGCGGCCTGAACGACGGCGCCGCCGCGCTCGTGATCGCGAGCGAGGAGCGGGCGCACGAGCTCGGCGCGAAGCCGCTCGGCCGGTTCGTCGCAAGCGCGGTCGCGGGCGTGGACCCGCGCGTGATGGGGATCGGGCCGATCCCGGCCGTCCGCAAGGTGCTGGCCCGCGCGGGCGTCGAGGCCGGCGAGATCGATCTCGTCGAGCTGAACGAAGCGTTCGCCTCCCAGAGCCTCGTAGTCGTCCGCGAGCTCGGCCTCGACCCGGAGCGGGTCAACGTCAACGGCGGCGCAATCGCGCTCGGCCACCCGCTCGGGATGAGCGGCGCGCGGCTCGTCGTGAGCCTGCTCCACGAGCTCGGCCGCCGCGAGGGCCGGCTCGGCCTCGCGACGCTGTGCGTCGGCGTCGGCCAGGGCCAGGCGGCGCTGTTCGAGGGCGCCGCCGCTCTTTAAGTCACGCGCGCGACAAGGCGTTCCCAGCCTCCTCCCCTACTCGTAATTCTATTTCCGAATGTGTGACGGGTCCGTGTCGCGGGCGTGTCGAAAGCGTCACGATCCGGCCGCGGTCGGGTATCGTCGGCGGCGCGATGGCGGTGGCGACGGAGCGCGAGTACCTGCTGTTCATCAACGGCGAGTCGGCCGAGGCCGCGAGCGGCGAGAGCCGGCAGCTGCTCGAGCCTGCGACCGGCGCGTCGCTCGCCCGCACGGCGATCGCGGGAGAGGCGGACGTCGACCGCGCCGTCGAGTCCGCGCGCGCCGCGCTCGACGGGGACTGGGGCCGCACGCCCGCGACCGAGCGCTCGCGGCTCCTCCACGCCCTGGCCGACGCGATCGCTGCGAACCGCAAGGAGCTCTGCGAGCTCGAGTCGCGCAACGTCGGCAAGGCCATCTCCTCGGTCAAGGCCGAGCTCTTCGGCGCCGTCGAGAACTTCCGCTTCTACGCGTCCGCGATCGCCTCGATCTCCGGCCGCTCGAACCCGATCGGCGGCTCGCTGCTGTTCTACTCGTTGAAGGAGCCCGTCGGTGTCGCCGCCCAGATCGTGCCGTGGAACTACCCCCTGCTGATGACGACGTGGAAGCTCGCCCCGGCGCTCGCCGCCGGCTGCTCCGTCGTGCTCAAGCCCGACCCGCAGACGCCGCTGACCGCGCTCCGCCTCGCCGAGCTAGCGGCTGAGGTCGGCTTTCCGGCGGGCGCGATCAACATCGTCCCCGGCGACGGCCCCACGACCGGCGCGTACCTCGTGCGGCACCCCGGGGTCGACAAGGTCGCCTTCACCGGCTCGACCAAGACGGGCGGGGAGATCATGCGGCTCTGCGCCGACCCGATCAAGCGGGTCACGCTCGAGCTCGGCGGCAAGAGCCCGAACCTGCTCTTCGCCGACGCGGATCTCGCGAGCGCCGTGCCGAGCTCCGCCTGGTCGATCTACTACTCGGCCGGCCAGAGCTGCGAGGCGCGCTCGCGGCTGCTCGTGGAGGAGTCGATCTACGACGACGTGGTCGCGCAGATGACCGCGTTCGCGGGTCAGATCAAGGTCGGCGACCCGCTCGATCCCGAGACGCAGATGGGCTCGCTGATCTCGACGAGCCATCGCGACAAGGTGCATGGCTTCGTCGAGGCCGCGCGCGACGAGGGCGCCGAGATCGTCGCCGGCGGAGAGGCGGGCGAGCAGGGAGCCTTCTACGCGCCCACCGTGATCGCCGCCGCCGACAACCGGATGCTCGTCGCCCAGGAGGAGATCTTCGGCCCGGTCGTGACCGTGATCCCGTTCGCCGACGAGCAGGAGGCCGTGCGGCTCGCGAACGACGTCAAGTACGGGCTGATGGCGACCGTGTGGACGGGCGACCCTGCGAGAGGGCACCGTGTCGCCTCGCGGATCAAGGCGGGCACGGTCGGGATCAACATGCCCTACACGGCCTTCCCGGGGATCCCGTTCGGCGGCTACAAGCAGTCCGGTTTCGGCCGCGAGCTCGGGATCGAGTCGCTCGACCTCTACCTCGAGACGAAGAGCGTGATCGTCTCGACGGGCGCCAAGCCGATCAACCCGTTCGGCCTCTAACACGCGCTACCGCTGGGTCATCCTCGCGGCCGGCACGCTCGCCCAGACGAGCTTCGCCGCGATCGTGGTCGGCCTCGGAGTGCTCGCGCCCGACATCCGCGAGCGCTACGAGCTCTCGCTGACCCAGATCGGCTTCGTCCTGGGCGCGACGAGCATCGGCTCCGTGCTGACGCTGCTCGCGTGGGGCGTCGTCGCCGACCGGATCGGCGAGCGCCTCGTGATCGCGCTCGGGCTGAGCACGGCCGGGGTCGCGCTCGTCGCGGCGGGCCTCGTGCACGGATTCGTCCCGCTCGCCGGCCTGCTCGTCCTGGCCGGGATCACCGGCGCCAGCGTCAACGCGGCCAGCGGCCGGGCCGTGATGCACTGGTTCGGGCAGCAGCAGCGCGGCCTCGCGCTCGGGGTGCGGCAGACCGCGATCCCGATCGGCGGCGCGGCGGCGGCGCTCGGACTCCCGCACGCCGGGGGTGCGCGCTGGGGCCTCGGGGCGCTCGGGCTCGGCTGCGCGACGGGCGCCCTCGTCGCCGGGCTGCTGATCCGCGAGGCGCCGAATCCGACCGGGCCCGCGCCCGGCCGTGCCCTGGAGCCGCTCCGCGACCGCCGGATGTGGCGGCTGTCGGTCGGCAGCGCGCTGATGCTGGCGCCGCAGATCTGCCTGGTCGGGTTCATGGTGCTCTTCCTCCACGACCGCCGTGGCCTCGGCACCGCCCAGGCGGGTGCGGTGCTCGCGGCCGTGAACGTCCTTGCGATCGGGACGCGGATCGCCGCCGGCCACTGGTCGGACGTGCTCGGCAGCCGGGTCGTTCCGCTGCGCCGGATCGCGCTCGCCTCGGCCGCGCTCGTGCTCGTCGCCACCGCGCTCGTGTCCGCCCCCCTCGTCGTCCTGGTGCCCGAGCTGATCGTGACGGGCTGCGTCGTGATCAGCTGGAACGGGCTTGCGTTCACCGCGGCGGCGGAGGTTGCGGGACCTGCGCGCAGCGGCGCGGCGCTCGGCTTCCAGCAGACGATGCTCGCGGTCGCGGGCGCGGTCATGCCCGTCGCCTTCGGCGCGATCGTGGCCGCGACGACGTGGCGGACGGGGTTCGGGTTGGCGGCGCTCGGCCCGCTCGCCGGATGGCGGATCCTGCGACGATTGTCCGCGTGAGCCGGGTCCTCGATCGCCTCGACGAGATCTACGCGATCGGCGCGACCCGCGCCGGCTACTCGCCGGAGGAGGACGCGGCCCACGAGCTCGCCGCCGGCTGGATGCGCGAAGCCGGGCTCGAGCTCTCCGTGGACGCCGCGGGGAACCTCTTCGGACGGCGCGGCGCGGCCCGCGTCTGGGCCGGCTCGCACCTCGACTCGGTCCCGAACGGCGGCCGCTTCGACGGAGCCCTCGGTGTCGTGGCGGCGATCGAGGCGGCCGAGCGGCTGCCGGGCGCGCCGCTGGCGGTCGTTGCCTTCCGCGCCGAGGAGACCGGCCCGATGGGGAGCCGCGCGCTCGCCGAGCTGCCGGAAGCGTTCCTCGAGCTGCACATCGAGCAGGGACCGGTGCTCGAGCGGGCGAACGAGCCGCTCGGGATCGTCACGGCGATCGCGGGGCAGGCGCGCGGCGACATCAGCTTCTTCGGCCGTGCGGACCACGCCGGCACGACGCCGATGGACGTGCGCGAAGACGCCCTCGTCAAGGCCGCACAGTTCGTGCTCCGTGTCGCCGAGGCTGCGCGCGAGGGCGGCGTGGCGACCGTCGGCGCGCTGCGCGTCGAGCCGAACGCGGGCAACGTCGTGCCCGCCCGCGTCGACTTGACGATCGACGCGCGGGCACCTGATGCGGCCACCCTCGAAGCACTCGTCGCGCGGATCGGCTTCGAGCCCGGATGGACGCTCGACCCGGTGGCGATGGGCGGGCCGCCCCTCGACGCGCTGCGCGAGACGCTTCCGGACGCCCCCGAGCTGATCTCCGGCGCGGGCCACGACGCGATGGTGCTCGCCGCCGCGGGCGTTCCGACCGGGATGCTCTTCGTCCGCAGCCTGAACGGGGGCGTCAGCCACTCGCCCGACGAGCTCTCGAGCCCGGAGGACATCGCGCTCGCCGTCGATGCGCTGACGGGCGCGCTGGGTAGGCTCGCCCGGTGACCGAGCGCGAGGTGATGACCTGGGACGAGCTCGGCAGCGCGTCTCGGGAGCTGGCGCAGCGCGTCCACGACGACGGGTACCGGCCCGACATGGTGCTTGCGATCGCCCGCGGTGGACTGCTCGTCGCGGGCGCGCTCGGCTATGCGCTCGGCGTGAAGAACACGTTCACGATGAACGTCGAGTTCTACACCGGCGTCGATGAGCGGCTCGAGGTGCCGATGATCCTGCCGCCCGTCCCCGACCTGATCGACGTCAGCGACTACCGCGTGCTGGTCGCGGACGACGTCGCAGACACCGGCGAGACGCTCGCGCTCGTCAAGGAGTTCTGCGCGGGCAAGGTCGCCGAGGTCCGCGCCGCCGTCCTCTACGAGAAGCCGCGGTCGCGCGTCCGCTGCGAGTACGTCTGGCGCCGCACCGACCGCTGGATCACGTTCCCGTGGAGCGCCGACGAGCCGGTCGGCGACCTCGCCTAGCCACTGGCCGAGCGGCATCGTATAGTCGCGCTCTGGATCCGCATCCGCGGACGACAGTCGTCTTCAGGAGAGGAAAAACATGAGGAAAGGCAAGCTCGCGCTCGCGGCGCTCCTGGCGACCCTGGTCGCCGTGTCGCTCGCCCTGGCGCTCGGTACCGCGAAGAGCTCCGCGAAGCAGCAGTCGACGATCAAGGCGGCGTGGATCTACGTCGGCCCGCACAACGACGGCGGCTGGTCGCAGGCTCACGACCAGGGCCGGCTCTACGTCCAGAAGACCCTGGGCGCCAACGTCAAGACCACGTTCAAGGAGAACGTCCCCGAGGGGCCGCAGGTCTCTCAGGTGATCGACAGCCTCGTGCGTGACGGCAACAAGATCATCTTTGCGACCTCGTTCGGCTTCCAGAACGCGATGTACGCGGCGGCGAAGAAGTACCCGAACGTGTACTTCGAGATGGCGACCGGCACGAAGCAGGCCAAGAACATGGCCGAGTACTTCGGCGCGGGCGAGGACGGGATCTACCTCTCCGGCATGGCCGCCGGCGCGGCGACGAAGAAGGGCGTGATCGGGTACGTCGTCCCGTTCGCGATCCCCGAGGTGATCCGCCACGCGAACGCCTTCGCACTCGGCGCCCAGGCGACGCATCCGGGCGTCAAGGTGAACCTGATCTGGACGAACTCGTGGTTCGACCCGGCGAAGGAGAAGAAGGCGGCGGAGAACCTCCACTCGGCCGGCGCCGACGTGATCGGGCAGAACGTCGACAGCCCGGCGGCCGGCCAGTACGCGGAGTCGGCCAAGATCCCGTGGGTCGGGTACGACTCGAACGCGAAGAAGTTCGCGCCGCACTCCTGGCTTACGGCCGCGGTCTACAACTGGGGTCCCTACTACGCCCGGCGCGTCAAGGCGGCCGCGGACGGGACCTGGAAGACCGGCTTCTACTACGGGTCGATCAAGGACGGGATGATCGGGCTCGCCCCGTTCGGCCCGAAGGTCAGCGCGGCGACGAAGGCGGCGATCGCGGCGAAGAAGGCGGCGCTCGTGCGCGGCTCGTTCTACGAGTTCACCGGCCCGCTGTACGACCAGAGCGGGAAGCTGCGCGTGCCGAAGGGCAAGCGCCTCTCGGTGAAGGACCTGTACGCCATGAACTGGCTCGTCAAGGGCGTCAACGGGAGTGCGAAGGGCTAGACCCACGCGGGCGGGGGGAGCTCCGGCTTCCCCCGCCCTCCCGTTCCCTGCGATGCCCGAGCTGACGAAGAGCGGTGTGCCGGCCGTCGCTCTGCGCGGGATCACCAAGCGCTTCCCCGGCGTCGTCGCAAACGACGGGATCGACTTCGAGGCGGCCGCGGGCGAGGTGCACGCCCTCCTCGGCGAGAACGGCGCCGGCAAGAGCACCCTCTCGAACATCCTCACGGGGCTCTACCGGCCGGACGAGGGCGAGATCGTCCTCCACGGCGAGCCGGTGCGCTTCTCCTCCCCCCGCGACGCACTCGACGCCGGCATCTGCATGGTGCACCAGCATTTCCGCCTCGTCGCGCCGTTCACCGTCGCCGAGAACATCATCCTCGGCGACAACCGCGAGGGCGGAAGGTTCGTCGTCCATCCGCGCGCCGTCGAGCGGCGCGTCGTCGAGATCGGCAAGCGCTACGAGATCGCGGTCGACCCGCGGGCCAAGATCTGGCAGCTCTCGCTCGGCGAGCAGCAGCGCGTCGAGATCCTGAAGGCACTCTACCGCGAGGCGAAGGTGCTGATCCTCGACGAGCCCACCGCCGTGCTGACCCCGCAGGAGGCGGAGTCGCTCTTCCGCACGCTCCGCGCGATGGCCGCCGAGGGTCGCACCGTGATCTTCATCTCGCACAAGCTCCATGAAGTGAAGGCGGTCGCCGACCGGGTCACCGTCCTCCGCGGCGGCAGGTCGATCGCGACCGTCTCGACTGCCGACGCGACACCCTCGTCGCTCGCCGCGCTGATGGTCGGGCGGGAGCTCGGCGTCCCACGCCGTTCGGAGCCACGCGAGGCCGGCGCGGTCGTACTCGAGCTCGACGGCCTGTGCGCGCAGGGCGACCGCGGCGCGCTCGCGGTGAAGAACGTCTCGCTCACGGTTCGCGCCGGCGAGATCGTCGCGGTGGCGGGCGTCGCCGGCAACGGCCAGCGCGAGCTCGCCGAGTGCGTCAGCGGGATGCGGCCGCCGACCGCCGGGGCGATTCGCGTGGGCGGGCGGGAGCTGCGCGGCGGCGACCCGAGGGAGGCGATCCGCGCCGGCGTCGCGCACGTGCCCGAGGACCGGCTCGGCACCGGCGTCTCGCCCAGCCTCAGCATCGCCTCGAACCTCGTGCTGAAGTCGTACCGCGGCCGCGCGTTCGGCCCGCTGCTGCGGCTCCGCGGCATCCGCGAGCACGCCGCGAAGCTGATCGAGCGCTACGACGTGCGCGGCGGCGGCCCGCGGCTTCCGGCCCGCCAGCTCTCGGGCGGCAACTTGCAGAAGGTCGTGCTGGCGCGCGAGTTCTCGGGCGAGCCGCGCGTGCTCGTGGCGGCGTCGCCGACGCGAGGGCTCGACGTCTCCGCGATCGAGACGGTGCACGACTACCTGCGCCAGGCGGCCGTGCAGGGCGTCGGGATCCTCCTGCTCAGCGAGGACCTCGACGAGATCCTCGCTCTCGTCGACCGAATCGCGGTCATGTACGAGGGCGAGATCGTGGGCGAGGTCGGCGTTGACGAGGCGACCGTGGAGGACGTCGGCCTGATGATGGCCGGGGTCGGCCGATGAGGATCGAGCGGCGCCTCCGGCAGCCACGGTGGCTGTCCGTCGCCGTGCCGCTCACGTCACTCGCCGTCGCCTTCGCGGTCTCGTCCACGGTGCTCCTCGCGACCGGGCACAACCCGCTCCACGTGCAGCGCCGCCTGTTCGACGCCGCGTTCCTCGCCAACGGGGCGCTCAGCTCGACACTCATCTCGGCGACGCCGCTCGCGTTCACGGGGCTCGCCGCCGCCGTCGCGTTCCGGATGCAGCTCTTCAACATCGGCGCCGAAGGGCAGCTCTACTTCGGTGCGATCGCCGCCGCCGCCGCCGCCCTCGCGCTCGCGGGCCAGGCCGGCGCGGTCGTGATCCCGGCGATGATCGTGGCGGGCGCGCTCGGCGGCGCGGCCCTCGCACTGATCCCGGCGCTCCTGCGGGCGTTCCTCTCGACGAACGAGATCATCACGTCGCTGATGCTCAACTACGTTGCCGCGCTCGTCCTCAACTACCTGATCTTCGACAGCCTGTCGTACTGGCGCGACACCTCGACGCCCGACGCGAAGGTGTTCCCGCAGGGCAAGTACCTCCCGGGCGCGGCGACGTGGCCGAGCGCGCACGCCCACGGCCTCGTCGTGCCGCTCGGCTTCGGGATCGCGATCGCGGCGGCGCTCCTCGTCTCGATCCTCTACACGCGTACCCGCTTCGGCTTCGAGGTGCAGGTGATCGGCGACTCGGAGCGCGCCGCCCGCTACGCGGGCATGCGCACGCGCCGGAAGATCCTCGCGGTGATGTGCCTCTCGGGTGCGATCGCGGGCATCGGCGGAGCGAGCCAGGACGGCGACGTCCGCCACCTGCTCGACCCGCGCGGGCTGACGGGCGCCGGCTACGGATACGCGGGGATCGTCGTCGCGGCGCTCGCGCGGTACAACCCGTTCGCCGTCGTGCTGATCGCCTTCCTCCTCGGCGGGCTCCAGAACGCCGGATACACGCTCCAGGGCGCCGACTTCCCCTCGGGCCTCGTCGGCGTGATGCAGGGGATCGTGTTGTTCTGCGCGCTCGGCGGCGAGCTGCTCGTCCGCTATCGCATCCGCCTCGCCGGGCGCCCGCGCGCCGTCGTGGAGGCCGCGTGAACAACAGCATCCTCGTCGTCGTCCTCGCGTCGGCCGTCACCTACGGCACGCCCTTGCTCTTCGCCGCGCTCGGCGAGCTCCTGGCGGAGCGCTCCGGCGTCCTCAACCTCGGCGTCGAGGGGATGATGCTCGTCGGCGCGGTGATGGGGTTCTGGGCGGTGCAGCGGATCGGCGGCGCCGGCGGCGTCGTGCTCGCCCTCGCGATCGGCGTCGCCGCGCTCGCGGGCGCGGCGATGGCGCTCATCCACGCGTTCCTCGTCGTCACCCTGCGCGCGAACCAGATCGTCTCCGGGCTCGCGCTGACGATCTTCGCGGGCGCGGCGGGGCTCTCGTCGTTCCTCGGCAACGACCTGCACCTGGCGGACTCGCCGGCGAAGCACGCCTTCGCGCCGATCCTGCCCTCCGGGCTGCGCGACCTGCCGGTGGCCGGGCCGGTGCTCTTCGACCACTCGGTGCTCGTCTACGGATCGTGGCTCTGCGTGGTCGCGGTGATGCTGTACCTCAACCGCACGCGGCCCGGGCTGAACGTGCGCGCGGTCGGCGAGTCTCCCGCCGCCGCCGACGCGATGGGGATCGACGTGACGAAGTACCGCTACGCGCACACGGTCGTCGGCGGCGCGTTCGCGGGCGTCGGCGGAGCGACGTTCAGCCTCTCGATCACGCCGCAGTGGGTTGACGGCCTCACATCCGGCGCGGGCTGGATCGCGATTGCCCTGGTCATCTTCGCCTTCTGGCGGCCGACGCTGTGCCTCGTCGGCGCGTACTTCTTCGGCGCGTTCGCGGCGCTCCCGTTCACGCTCCAGGCGCGAGGCGTCACGATCGCTCCGGAGCTCTTTCAGTCGCTCCCGTACGTGATGACGATCGTCGTGCTCGTCCTCGTCTCGTCCGCGGGCGCGCGCCGGCGCCTCGGCGCGCCCGCGAGCCTCGGGGTGCCGTACAACCGCGAGGAACGCTGACCGGGGCTAGGCCTCGCGGAACGAGATCGGCTGGGCGCCCTCCCAGAGCGTCAGCCGGCCGAGCTTCTGCAGGTGCTCCGTGCCCTCCACGAGCGTGGCGAAGTGGTTCGCCCACAGGTGCCCGGCCTTGCTCGCGAAGCTGCAGTAGCCGTACGGGAACAGCAACTCGGTCTCGCTCTCGCCGCCGGGGTAGAACGCGATCTCGCCCGGGTGGGGGTAGCTCGTGGCGTTCTCCGGGCCGATCCCGACGTCGAGGTCGCCCCACGGGATCCAGTTGGACTCGCCGCTCCAGCGGCAGTGGATGATCCGGTCCTCGAGCGGCAGCATCTTGCGGAACGCTGCCACGGTCTTCGGCGCGTCCTCCTCCTCGAAGCGGGCGAGGAAGCGGAAGTCGGCGGCGACGATCTCGAGCACGCGGGCAACCTACCGTGAAGCGAGCCAGCCGGCGAGCAGATCGCGCTCGGCCTGCGTCATGTGGGTCGCGTTCCCGAGCGGCATCGCGCGCGAGTCGACCGCCAGCCGCTGGATGTCGCCCGCGCGGACCTCGATCTCCGCGCGCGTCGTGAGCCGGACGCCCGCCGGTGCCGATGCGCCCGCGTGGCACGGGACGCATCGCTGCCGCACGATCGCCTGGGCCGTCGCGAACGGCACCGGCGCGCTCGAGCCTCGTACCACAGTGGTACTCGGCTGGATCGCGACGGCGAGGAGCACCACCCCGGCCCCCGCGCTCGCCGGGATCCACCAGACGGTGCGGCCCGCGTGGCGCAGGTTGAAGAAATGGCGCACCCACGCGCCGATCGCCATCAGGGCGACGAGGATCAGCCAGCCGTGGGCGTGCCCGTACGTGAACGGGAAGTGATTCGAGAGCATCGCGAAGACGACGGGCAGCGTCAGGTAGTTGTTGTGGACGGAGCGCGTCTTCCCGCGCTCGTTCGCAGCAGGGTCGGGCTCGCGGCCGGCCTGCTTCGCGCGGACGAGCTCCCAGTGGGCCGGGATGATCACGAAGAAGACGTTGCCGACCATCATCGTCCCGACCATCGCGCCCACCTGGACGTAGGCCGCCCGCGGCGCGAGCAGCTCGCCCGCGCCCCAGGCCGACGCCGCGACGAACGCGAACACCGCGGCCGCAAGCACGAGCTCGCTCCGGACGAGCCGGCAGAGCGCGTCGTAGACGACCCATGCCAGCGCGAGCCCGCCGACCGAGATCGCGATCGCCTGCCACGCCGAGATGTCCGCGACGGTCGTGTCCACCAGGAACGTGGACGCGTGGACGTAGTAGACGACGATGAAGAGTGCGAAGCCGGAGAGCCACGTCGTGTACGCCTCCCACTTGAACCAGTGGAGCGGCTCCGGCAGCGTCGCCGGCGCGACCGTGAACTTCTCGATCCGGTAAAAGCCGCCGCCGTGGATCTCCCACGTCTCGCCGCCGACGCCACGGTCCGAGTCACGCTCCTCGGCCGGCGGCCGCAGGTGGTTGTCGAGTGCGATGAAGTAGAACGACGAGCCGATCCAGGCGATCCCTGCGATCACGTGCAGCCAGCGGAAGAGCAGGTTGCCCCAGTCCCACCAGTAGCTCGAGACCGCTACGACCGCCGCCATCGATCCTCCGCGATCGAGACGAGCTGGTCGAGCGCCGTCGCGAGCTCTTCCTCGCGCGGCCGCCCGAGCCGCTCGCGGAGGATCGGGACGATCTCGCGCTTCGGCCGGCCGTCGACGAAGACGACGAAGCGGAAGCCGAACTTCTCCTCGTAGGCGCGGTTCAGCTCGTCGAGCTCGGGCGCCTCGTCCGTGCCCTGCTCGGCGGCGGAGCGTGCCGACAGCCCGGCCTTCGCCCCGATCGCGGGATGCGCGTCGAGCACCTCCTTCTTCTCCGCGTCGGAGAGCTCGCGCGCGATCTCGCGGGCGCGGCCGAGCGGATCCTCGACCCCGGCCAGCCGCTCGACGAAGCGCGTGCGGCCCTCGAAGAGCCCGGCGAGCTCGTCCGCGCTCAGCTGCCGCGGTAGCTCGCGCACCCGTACGACGAGATCAGGAGCGGAACGTGGTGATGCCCTTCGCCGAGGACGACCTCGAGCTCGACCCGGCGGAAGAACGGCGACGGCGGGTGGAAGACGAGGCGGTACGTCCCGGCCCCGGGATCGCCGAGCGCGGTAATCCGGCCGTCGTCGTCCGTCTCGCCCGACCCGACGAGCTCGTCGCCCTCGAACAGCTCGACCCGCACGCCGCGCGCCGGGGCGCCGCGCTCGGTGTCGAGGACGTGGGTCGAGAGGCTCACGGAGCGAATCTTCGCGCCTGGACGCGGTGCGCGCTCGCGATGGCGCTCTCGTCGGCGCGCGTCAGGTGCCCGTCGCGCACGACCTCCTCGCCGTCGACGTACAGCCGGTCGACCCGGAACGGCCCCGCGAAGACGAGCGCGGCGACCGGGTCGTCGGCGCCTCCGAACTCGAGGCCGTCCGTCCGCCAGACGGCGAAGTCGGCGCACTTCCCGGGCTCGAGCGAGCCGATGTCGTCGCGCCCGAGCACCTCGGCGCCGCCCTTCGTCCCGAGCCGCAGCGCCTCGCGCGCCGTCATCGCCGCCGCCCCGCCGCGTCCGCGGGCGACCAGCAGCGCCTGCTTCACCTCGGTGACGAGATCGCTGCGCTCGTTGGAGGCCGAGCCGTCGGCCCCGAGCCCGACGCGCACGCCCGCGTCGAGCAGCTCGCGCACGCGCGCGACGCCCGCGCCCAGCCGGAGGTTCGACGTCGGGCAGTGGGCGACGCCGGTCCCCGTCGAGGCGAACTTGCCGATGTCCGCGTCGGAGAGGTGGACGCAGTGGGCGCACCAGACGTCGCCGTCGAGCCAGCCGAGCTGCTCGAGGTACTCGACCGGTCGGCAGCCGAACTGCGCGACCGCGAACTGCTCCTCCTCGACCGTCTCGGCGAGGTGTGTGTGCAGCTGCAGCCCGAGCTTCCGCGCGAGCTCGGCGGACTCGGTCATCAGCCGCGCCGTCACGGAGAAGGGCGAGCAGGGCGCGACCGCGATCCGGACCCACGAGCCGTCCTGGAGCCCGGCGAGCCGCTCCGTGTCGGCGAGGATCTCGTCGATCTCCTCGACGAGCGAGTCGGGCGGGAGCCCACCGTCGGATTCGCCGAGATCCATCGAGCCGCGCGAGGCGACGATGCGGACGCCCAGCTCGCGCGCCGCCTGCACCTCCGCCTCGACGAGGCCCGTGACGCCGCGCGGGAAGACGTAGTGGTGATCGAAGACGGTCGTGCAGCCCGCGAGCGCGAGCTCCGCGAGGCCGGTGCGTGCGGCCGCGTACTCCGCCTCGGCGTCGATCCCGGCCCAGACGGGATAGAGCGTCTTCAGCCAGGTGAAGAGATCCGCCTCCTGGGCACGCGTGCGCGTGAGGGTCTGGTAGAGGTGGTGGTGCGTGTTGACGAGGCCGGGTGTGACGAGCGCGCCGCCGAGGTCGACCGTCTCGTCCGCGGTTGGGCGGGCACCGGAGCCGACCGCGGAGACGAGCCCGTCCTCGACGAGCAGCCAGCCGGAGTCGTGCTCATCCTCGCCCGTGAAGACCCAGGCGTTCGCGAAGAGCGTGCTCACAGCGCGAGCGGCACGAGCTCGAAGCGGTCGACGTCGACGAGCCCGCGGTCGGTGATCTTCAGGCTCGGGATCACGGAGAGGGCGAGGAACGCCAGCGACTGGAACGGGGACGGGAGCGTGCAGCCGAGCACCTTCGCCGCCTCGATGCAGTCGCGGCTCGCCGCGACGACCTCGGGCAGCGTCCGGTCGGAGAGCAGGCCCGCCACGGGCAGGGGCAGCTCGGCGCGGACGCCGCGGCTCTCGACGACGACGACCCCGCCGCCGATCTCCTCGAGACGGCGCACGGCCCGCGCCATGTCGTCGTCGTCGACCCCGACCACGACGATGTTGTGCGCGTCGTGCGCGACCGTCGAGGCGAGCGCCCCGGCGCGAAGGCCGAAGCCGCGGACGAAGCCGAGGCCGACCCGGCCCGTGCCGAGATGCCGTTCGATCACCGCGATCTTCGCGAGGTCGCGCTCCGGGTCGGCGACCGCGAAGCCGCCCTCGACCTTCAGCTCGTCCTGGAGCGACTCGGTCAGGATCTGGTCCGGGATCGTCCCGATCACCCGCGCTCGGCCGCCCGTCCACGGGATCGCGAAGTCGTTCGACGCGACAGGCTGGATCCGGACCGTGTGCTTGACCCAGTCCGGCACCTCGGGACGGGGGATCTCCGCGACCGGCCGGCCGGCCTTCAGCACGAGCTCCGGCTCGAACCGCTCGAGGTCGGGCAGGACCAGCAGGTCTGCCTGGTAGCCGGGAGCGACGGCGCCGAGGTTGTGGAGGCCGTGCCAGAGCGCGGGGTGGTGCGAGGCGATCACGAGCGCGTCCTCGGGGGCGATCCCGAACGCGACGGCCTCTCGCACCATCGAGTTGATGTGCCCCTCGTCGGCGATGTGCTCGGGCTCGCGGTCGTCGGTGCAGAAGGCGATCCGGCTCGGCCCGAACTCCTGGACGAGCGGGAGCAGTGCGTGGAGGTTCCGGGCCGCGGAGGCCTCGCGGATCAGCAGCCACATCCCGGCGCGGAGCCGCTGGCGGCCCTCCTCGGCGGTGTACGCCTCGTGATCCGAGCGGATGCCGGCGGCGGCGTACGCGTTCAGGTGCTTGCCGAGCAAGCCTGGCGCGTGGCCGTCGACGTGGGTCGCCAGCCGGAGCTTCGCGAGCTCGCTCTCGGCGCCCGAGACGACGCCGGGGAAGTTCATCATCTCGGCGAGACCGATCACCCGCCTGCGGCGGAGCAGCCCCTCGAGGTCGCCGGGGAGCAGTGCGCGCCGCGGCGACTCGAAGCTCGAGGCGGGCACGCAGGACGAGGCCATCACGAAGACGTCGAGCGGCAGGTCGCTGCACGCGTCGAGCAGCCAGTGGACGCCGTCGGTGCCGAGCACGTTCGCGATCTCGTGCGGATCGGCGACGACCGCGGTCGTCCCCAGCGGCAGCACGAGCCGCGCGAACTCGTCGACGAGGAGCTTCGACGACTCGAGGTGCATGTGCGCGTCGATGAACCCGGGGACGATCCACTTCCCCGTTGCGTCGAGCGTCTCCGCGCCCTCGTAGTCGCCGAGCCCGGCGACGTAGCCGCCGGCGATCGCGACGTCCGTCTCGAGCCACTCGCGCGTGAAGACGGAGAGCACCTTGCCGCCGCGGACGACCAGGTCGGCGGGTTCGTCTCCGCGGGCGACCGCGAGCCTCCGCGCGAGATTCGCTCCTTCCACGCTGCCTAACGTACTACCCTTGCCCGTCGTGGACGTCCTCACGCCGCACTCCCTCGACGAGGCGCTCGCGATCCGCGCCGAGCAGCCCGATGCGGTCCCGATCGAGGGCGGGACCGACGTGATGGTCGACTTGAACTTCGACCGGCGCCGCCCGCCCGCCCTGATCAATCTGAACGAGGTGGCCGAGCTGAAGGGCTGGAGCCGCGAGAACGGCACCGTCCGGCTGGGCGCCGGCCTCACCTACACGGAGGC
>DAISLG010000023.1:0-16308 GCA_036820565.1 Gaiellaceae bacterium
ATCAGATCCGAGCCGAAGTACGTCCGGACGTCGGGCACCGTCTTGATCGGGGTGCCGTCGAAGCGCGTGGCCCCGTCGATGCTCCGGACGTGGTCCCAGCCGCCCGTCAGCGTCGGCAGGTTGGTGATCGACTGGGTGAGCCGCGGGAAGTTCGCCTTCAGCGCCGCGAGCAGCTCGGCCTGCGACAGATGAAGTGCCTTTTCGAGGAACGTGAGCAGGCCGGGCAGCTCCGCCGTCACCGCTGACAGCGGGATCGTCTGCAGGAGCGCCGTCGTGTGCGGGAAGTTCTTCTGCAGCGCGGCGACGACTGCGGCCTGCGAAAGCCCGGTCTTCTGTGAGACGAACGCGATCAACTTCGGCACCTCGGCTGCGGCCGTGCCCCGTGAGGTCCCGATCGGATCCGCCATGTCGACGTTCTTGGAGATGATGTCGATGCCGGCTCGGGCGCCGGCGACACGCTCAGGGGCGAACGCCGGCCTGGCCGCGTCTAGCACCTTCTGCCCGTCGTTGAGGCGCGGAATCAGATTCAGGCCGAGGACGACGGTCACGACCAAACCGCCGACCACCAGCACCACGACCCACTGCAGGACTCCGGACCGGCTCCCGCTCTTGCCTTGCATAAAGAACCTCCTCACAGGCTGGTTGCCGGCGGACGCCGTTGAAGCAGTCTCTGGAGCGCGAGGCGTTCAGTCTGCGATCGTTGCGGCGCATCTGCCCTGCTCGGGCCGGCGAACGCGGTGCACTGGCCGGGGACCACAGGATCCGCAGCGTCGAGCACAGACATGAGCCCATCTCGCTCCGTCGGGCCGACCCTACCACCGAGGGCAAGAGAGTCAACTCCCAGGACGTGGTGTAGCTCGTCGGCATGATCGTCGGCGGCTCAGGCCGCGGTGAGCGCGGGCGCCTCCTCTTGTTCGCGCTCGCCCCGCTCCTCGAGGAGCGGGGCGAGTCGGCGTTGAAGATCGGCCGGATCAACGCGGCCAGCATCGGCTGCTGCTCGCGGCGTGCGTGGCCGACGACGAATCTGAGAGCCGCAGTGGCCGGACTACCCTCCGGCTCCGTCCGACGCGCTCCTACACCACGCTATGGGACGCGACCGCCGGACGAAGCTCATGTTGTCACTTTCGTTGTCACCCAGGGTTTCCGTTCTCAATACGGAAACCAGAAGGCTACGGTGTGCAGGCCTTTCTTCAGTGGGCCGTGCTGGGATCGAACCAGCGACCTTGGGATCAAAAGTCCCGTCCTCTACCAACTGAGCTAACGGCCCGCGATACTTCCGGTATGCCGAAAGGGTACGCAGAGGGCCCGGCTGCGGACGAGGCGGAGGCCCGGCTCGACGCGATCGAGCGCGGCGAGGACCCGGACGCGACGCTCGACCCCGGGCGCCAGGCGGTCTACGGCTCGACGCCCGACGATGCGGAGAAGCACTTCATCGGCTGGCTCGGCGAGGTCGACCCGGACGCCCTCTTCGACGCCGGCCAGGCCTGGGGCCTCTCCGTCGTCAGGCGCCGGGCGTGAGCTCTCGCTCCCACGCGTCGAGCAGGCCCTCGACGTGTCGGCGCTGCGCGTCCGAGAACTCGTAGCGCGCGAGCACGCGTCTCGCCTCGCCGGGGTCGTCGTTCGCGACCGCGGCGTCGAGCCGCTCCCGGTTGGGCGTCGGCTGGCGGAGTTGCCGCCGCACCCAGCGCAGCAGGCTCACCGTCGCCGCGCGGTTCATCGGAGGATGAAGAACGCGACGGCGACGTACTGGCACGCGGCGGCCGCGATCACGAACGCGTGGAAGATCTCGTGGTAGCCGAAGACGGTCGGGGCCGGGTCGGGCCGCTCGCGCGCGTAGACCAGCGCGCCGAGCGTGTAGAGGAGGCCGCCGCCGAGCAGGAGGAGGACGCCGATCACGCCGATCTTCAGCATCTGCGGGAACGCGGCGATGCCGGCCCAGCCGAGCCCGATCGCGCACGCGACCGCGACCCAGCGCGGCGCGTCCGTCCAGAACAGCTTCAGCACGATCGCGAGCAGCGCGCCGCTCCAGACCACGGTGAGGATCGTGATCCGCCAGGCGCCGGAGAGGACGAGCAGCCCGAACGGCGTGTACGTGCCGGCGATGAGTAGGTAGATCGTCGCGTGGTCGGCGCGCCGCATCCACCTGCGCTTCCCCGGCGACCACGTGATCCGGTGGTAGAGCGCGCTCGTGCCGAACATCGCCGACATCGCCGTCGCGAAGATCGCGGCCGCGATGCGCGCGCGTGTCCCGTCCGACTCGACGACGAGGACTGCTCCGAGGGCCACCGCCAGGAAGAACGCGTACTGGTGGGAGACGCCCCGGAAGCGTGGTTTGACCCGAGCTGTCTCGATGGATACACGATACTGCCAGCGTGCCCGGCCAGAAGAGCGAGTACCTCACCCACGGGCAGCGGGACGCCCTCGCGGCCGAGCTGGCCGAGCTGGAGGGGCCGAAGCGCACCGAGATCGTCGCGGCGATCAAGACCGCGCGCGAGTTCGGCGACCTCTCCGAGAACTTCGAGTACCACGCTGCGAAGAACGAGCAGGGGCTGCTCGAGCGGCGGATCACGATCCTGCGCTCGCGGCTCGAGCACGCGGTCGTCGTCGACGAGCCCGTCTCCAGCGACGAGGTCGGGATCGGCTCCCGCGTCGAGCTCGAGGACGAGTCGGGCGGGACGATGGAGGTCGAGATCTCGGGCGTCGGCGGCGACGGCACGGTGTCGCCGGACTCGCCGCTCGGCTCCGCGCTCCTCGGCGCGCGGGTCGGGCAGTCGGTCGAGATCGAAGCGCCGCGGGGGTCGTGGACGGCGCGCGTGCTCGCGATCCGCTAGCGGTAGCGGTAGGTGATCCGGCCGCGCGTCAGGTCGTACGGCGACAGCTCGATCTTGATCCGGTCGCCGGGGAAGATCTTGATGCGGAACCGCCGCATCTTCCCGCCGGTGTACCCGAGCGTCTCGTGCCCGTTGTCGAGGGCGATCTTGAACATCCCGCTGCGGAAGGCCTCGATCACCTCGCCCTCCAGCTCGATCTTCTCTTCCTTCGTGGTGATACGCGCCTCCTTCTTAGGTTTTCCCGAGTCTAGCGGCCGCAGCGTAAGCTCTCGAAGCCCGCCCCCATCGTCTAGTGGCCTAGGACACCGCCCTTTCAAGGCGGCGGCACGGGTTCGAATCCCGTTGGGGGTATCGTCGCGGGATCCAACCCAGGGCGGTTAGCTCAGCTGGGAGAGCACCTGGTTTACACCCAGGGGGTCGGCGGTTCGAGCCCGTCACCGCCCATCGCGCTCGCCGGGTCGACCGGCTCGAGGCGAGCCCGCCCGATCCGAAGGTGCAGTCTTCCCGCAGTCCGAGCGACTGGATAGGGTTGCCGAACGCGTTCCCGCGTCCACCGGAGGTCTCGATGAAAGGTTCGGAGAAGCCCAAGAAGCTGGCGAAGAAGGTCGCCCAGAAGTCGCTCAAGGAAAAGCGCACCGAGAAGCGCGCGGCGAAGAAGAAGGGCTCGATCTAGTGATCCTTCGTACCACGGCGTAGGTATTTCGCCCGATCGGCGTCTTGTCGGGTACACACGTCGAATCACTGGAGGACCGATGAAGAAGCTGTTTCTGATCATGACCCTCGCGCTCTGCATCCCGGCCGCGGCGATCGCGGACGACACGACGCCGAGCCCGAGCACCCAGAGCTCCGCCGGGGCGGCGTGTCGCGCGCAGCGCACCGCGATCGGCGACGCAGCGTTCAAGGCGCTCTACGGGACGAACGCGAACAAGTCGAACGCGTTCGGCAAGTGCGTCTCGAAAGCGGCGAAGTCCGAGCAGGAGAACGACTCCGCAGCGAAGACGGCATGCTCGACCGAGCAGGCCGACGCCGCTTTCGCAGCCGCTCACGGCGGCAAGTCGTTCGACCAGTTCTACGGCACGAACAAGAACCTCTCGAATGGGTTCGGGAAGTGCGTCTCGTCCAAGTCGGACAAGGCCGACGTCGCCGACCAGAGCGCGACGATCGCGGCCGCCAAGGCCTGCAAGACCGAGCAGAAGGCCGACCCGGCCGCCTTCAAGGCGAAGTACGGCACGAACGCGAACAAGTCGAACGCGTTCGGAAAGTGCGTCTCGGCGAAGGCCAAGACCAAGTAGCTCGTCCAAGGATCCCGGGGCGCCCTTCGAGGCGCCCCGGGGGTCCTAACATCTCTCTCACAGTCGGTCGCTAGCCTGACCGGCGTATGACTTCAAAGGGAGGTTTGCCCGTGCGCCGTCTGATTCTCGCCGTCCTCTGCCTCGCAGTCCTCGCTCTCCCCGCCGCGGCCTCGGCCGCGCCGCGGATGCGGATCGGCTTCTACGACGATCCCAGCTTCCGCTGGTCACCGAACCGTGTCGCGAACCTCGACGCCGCCCAGGCCGCGGGCGCGTCGATCCTCCACACGACCGTCGACTGGCGCGCCGTCGCGCCGACCAAGCCGGTGGGCGCGACCGACCCGGACGACCCGGCGTACCACCTGAACGACATCGACGAGTTCGTGCGCAGCGCGCAGCAGCACGGCTTCGAGGTGCTGATGACGGTGTGGGGCACGCCGAAGTGGGCGAACGGCGGCAAGGGCCCGAACGTGCTGCCGACGAACCTCGGCGACCTGACGGTCTTCACGAAGATGCTCGCGGCGCGCTACTCGGGCAAGAACCCCGGGTTCCCCGCGGTCGACCGCTGGTCGGTCTGGAACGAGCCGAACCTCGACCTGTTCCTGACGCCGCAGTACTCGAAGAGCGGCGCGATCGTCGGGCCGGCGAACTACGCCAAGCTCTACAAGGCCGCCTACGCCGGGATCAAGGCCGGCAACCCGCGGGCGCTCGTCGCCGCCGGCGAGACCTCGGCGCGCGGGCGCGACCGGGCCAAGAAGGGCGTCAGCGGCTCGGTCGCCCCCGCCACCTTCGCGCGGCTGCTCGCGCGGACCGGGATCGCGTTCGACGCATGGGCGCACCACCCGTACCCGACCTCGCCGAACCTGCCGCCGACGCAGAAGGTCGCCTGGCCGAACGTGACCCTGTCGCAGCTCGGCCGCTTCGAGCGCTCGCTCGACGGCTGGTTCCACCGGCGGAACATCCCGATCTGGATCACGGAGTACGGCCACGAGACGAAGCCGGGCGAGCCGCACGGGATCCCGGCGTCGAAGCAGGGGCCGTACGCGGTCCAGGCGCTGAAGATCGCGCAGGCCGACCCGCGCGTCCAGATGTTCGTCTGGTTCATCCTCAAGGACAGCCCGACGAGCTCCTGGCAGAGCGGCTTCTTCTCGCAGTCCGGGGCACAGAAGCCGGGCCTCCGGCCGTTCGCGGCGCTCGCGCGGCTGATCGACGGGACGACGTTCACCGTCCCCGCCGGGCGCGAGCCGACGGTGACCGTGGCGCTCCCGCGGATCGCGTTCCAGTCGGTCACCGGCTCGACGGTCGGGATCAGCTACCGCGTGCTCGACGGCACCCGGGTCGTCGCCGCCGCCCAGCCCGTCTCGCAGCTCGACGCAAGCGGGTCCGTCACCTTCTCGGTCCTGTTCTCGCCGGCCCGGCACAAGACGTACGTCGTCGAGCTCGAGGCCAACGACGAGCACGGCAACCGGGAGCGCGAGTCGCTCGCGCTCGTCACCGGCTGATCCGGTCGATCGCCCGCCGCGAGCGCCCTCATGCGGCGGCGCGGCGGGCGAGCGCGGCGAGCAGCCCGGCGAGCGCCGCCGCGGCCGCCACGCCGAGCGCCAAGATTACGAGGCCGCCGCGGAGAACCAGCGCGCCGAGCGTGACGACGACAAGCCCTGCCAGCGCCGAGCCCGCCAGCAGCGCCGCCAGCGCCGCCAGCCGGCGCGGCACCGCGCCGGGCTCGTCCCGGGCCGTGCCCGCCTTCTCGATCGACCAGTACGCGAGCTCGGCGAGCACGATCAGCGCGCCCGCCACCGCGACGCACCACGAGTCGACCGTGGCGCCGCTCGAGACGACCGCGCAGGCGTAGGCGACCCCGAGGAACGCGATCGCCCACGCGATCGCGGACGGCCAGCGCAGGACGAGGCCGATCGCGAGCAGGACGAGCGCGACTCCGCTCGCCGCCTCCGCGGGAAACGCGTAGCGCTCCGCGGACGCGACGGCGTAGGCCGCGACCGCCGCCCACGCGGCGACGGCGCCGAGTCCCGTCGCTACGCGCGCCCGTGCCGGACGTGACGCCGGAATGCCCTCACCTCCTCGAGCGGTGTCTGGAAGGGCTCGCCCTCGAGCCATTCGGCGACGGCGACGCCGGCCCGCGCGTAGCGGTGGCGCAGCGCCTCGCGCCTCAGCAGCCAGAGCCGGTAGGCGAGCATGTCGTCGGGGTCCTCGGGCGGCGGCGTGAACGGGACGGGCGAGACCTCGACGACCGCCAGGTCGAACCCGCGCGCCCGTAGGTCGAGCAGCGAGCCGACCGCGCGGTCGTCGATGAGCGGCGTCAGCGCGAGCACGAGCGACGCCGGCGGCAGCGTCCGCGCCGGGATCACGTCGATGTCCTTCCAGGCGTAGTTGAGCACGATCTCCGTGTCGAGCAGCGCCTCGACGATCCGGTAGAGCTGGATCACGCCCATGCCGGGGAGGAGCCACCGCAGGACGCCGCCGAAGGCGATGAGGCCGACGCGGTCGCGGCGCTCGATGTAGTGGGCCGCGAGCGTCGCCGTCGCGCGCACCGCCAGGTCGAGCGAGCTCGAGCGCCCACCGCCACCCGGCAGGTCGGTGAACGAGTCGAGGAAGAGGATCACGTCGGTGTTCCGCTCGGGGTGGCTCTCGTTCACCCAGAGGCCGCCGCGCCGCGCGCTCGCGCGCCAGTTGATCCGCCTGATCCGGTCGCCGGGGTTGAACTCGCGGATGTCGGCGAACTCGATCCCCTCGCCCTTGCGCCGCGAGACCTCGTTGCCGGAGGTCGCCTGCGTCTCCATCGCGGTGACGATGCTCCGGAGCGCCTCCTCGCGCGGGTAGACCCTGAGCGGCGCCGGCTGGCGGAGCTGCACCTCGTAGGTGAGCAGCCCGAAGCGGTCGCGCGCACGGATGTGGATCCGCTCGACGACGACGCCGCCCCAGCGCGCGGCGCGCGTCCGGAGGACGAGGCGCCGTCGCTCCCCGCGCCCGAGGCGCAGCGCGACCGGGTTCGATCCCTCGAGGAGCTCGAGGCTCGCGGGAAGCGCGACGTACAGCTCGAGCCGCTCGACCGGCGTGGTGGACTCGACCTCGACCGCGACCTCGACCTCCTCGCCCTCGAGCGCGCGCTCGCGGTCGAGGGCGAGCGAGACGCGGAGGCGAGGCTGCTCGGCGAGGAGGAGCCCGATGGCGACGACGACCGCGAACGGCGCGGCGAGCACGACCAGCTCGGGCCTGCCGAGCACGAGCGCCGCGAGCAGGCCGGCCGCCGAGAGGCCGGCATAGGCGCCGAGCCGCGGGGCGGCGGTGCGCGTCAACGCGACGGGTCGGCCGCGGGCGTCGGCACCGTCTCGAGGCGCTCGCGCACGACGTCCTCGGCGCTGATCCGCTGCACCCACAGCTCCGGCCGGAGCGTCAGCCGGTGGGCGAGCGCAGGCACGGCGACGGCCTTCACGTCCTCGGGCGTGACGAAGTCGCGGCCCTCGAGCGCCGCCCTCCCGCGCGACAGCTTGAGCAGCGCGAGCGTCCCGCGCGGGCTCGCGCCGACCTGGATCGACGTTCCCTCGCGCGTCGAGGTGACGATGTCGACCATGTAGAGCCCGACCGGCTCGGAGACGTAGACCTGCTCGACCTCGCGCTGGAGCTCGAGCAGCTCCTCGCGGCCGATCACGGGCTCGAGCTCGATCTCGTCGGTGCCGCGCTCTGCGCGCCGCTCGAGCATCCGCCACTCGTCGTCGCGGGCGGGATAGCCGACGGAGATCCGCAGCAGGAAGCGGTCGAGCTGCGCCTCCGGGAGGGGATAGGTGCCCTCGTACTCGATCGGGTTCTGCGTCGCGAGGACGAGGAACGGCGGCGCGAGCCTGCGCGTCTCGCCCTCGATCGTCACCTGCCGCTCCTGCATCGCCTCGAGCAGCGCCGCCTGCGTCTTCGGCGGGGCGCGGTTGATCTCGTCGGCGAGGAGGAGGTTCGCGAAGATCGGCCCGGGGCGGAACTCGAAGTCGGACTCGCGCTGGTTGTAGATCGACGAGCCGGTCACGTCGGAGGGCATCAGGTCGGGCGTGAACTGGATCCGCGAGAAGTCCATCGACGCGACCTGCGCGAACGAGCGCGCCATCAGCGTCTTCGCGAGGCCGGGGTAGTCCTCGATCAGGACGTGGCCGTCGGCGAGCAGGCCGAGCAGGACGAGCTCGAGCGCCCCGCGCTTGCCCACGACGGCGCGCTCGACCTCGTCGAGGATGCGACCGGAGACCTCTGCGACGTCGGCCACGCCTAGATCATCTCAAGCCGGTCGACGAGTGCGCTCAGTTCGCCGCGCGAGATTCCCGGCGCGCCGCGCTCCTCGGGCGGCTCGCGGTCGGGGCGCAGGAGCTCCCAGGCGTCCTCGCCGAGCACGGCGGCGGCCGCGGGCGAGTCGAGGTCGATGCCGGAGCGCATCGAGAGCCGGGCGCGGGCGATCTCGCGCAAGGTCGGTCGCAGGCGGTAGTGGAGGTCGTATGCCTGGGCCAGCGAGAGCGAGACCTCGCGCTCGAGCTTCACCACCTCGGCGACGCGGCGCTCCTCTCGGGGCCGGGTGCGGAGGGCGGCGTCGAACGGAGAGCGCCCGGCGCTCGGGACGGCCGTGCGCGTGATCCGCACGAGCGCGTGCATGACCGAGCCGCCGAGGAGGAGCACATAGAGCTTCAGTGCCAGCTCCTTGCCGAACGGGTGGACGACGAGCACGATCCCGAGCGCGCCGGTCGCGACGACGAGGAAGGTGACGAAGTCCGCTGCCAGGCGCTTGGTCACGCCGCCTCCTCCTCGGGCCGGAGCTCGTCCCGGATCGCGGAGAGCGCGGCGATCGCCTCATCCTTCATCGCCAGGTCGATCTCGTGCCGGCTGAACTTGGCGCGCTCGAACAGGTCGGTCAGCCGGCGGGTCGCCGCCGCGCTCGCGTTCAGGCCGAGCAGCACGTCCGCGAGGTACTCGAACGGCGTCTTGTGCGGCTCGCGCGGCATCCCGTAGGCGGTGAGCACCTCCTCCATGCGGCCGTAGGCCGCGATCACGGCCTTGCGCGGATCGCGCTCGCGCATGATGTCGTCGAGCGCGAGCTCGAAGACGTGCGCGAGGCTCTCGGCGACCGTCGGGTCGCCCTCCGTCAACTGCCGCCGGCGGTGGACGAGATAGGCGGCCCCCGCGGCGCCGAGGGCGAGCAGCGCGAGCACGACCAGCGGGAGCCACTGGAAGTGGGGCTCGTAGGGGACGGCGCCGGTGCCGCGGTGGCCGCCTTTCGGACCCTTCGGGGAGAGCAAGGGCATCCGGAACGCGGGGTTGTCCTTCCTGTTGTGCGACGCGTACCAGACGAGGTAGGCCAGGAGCAGGAAGAGGAAGAGGATTCCGAGACCGGCGGGCCGGGAGCCCTTGCGGGCGAACTTGACGGCTGCGATCTCCCGTCGCTTCGACCACCAGACGTAGAGGGCGAACGGGATCGTCAGCACGAACAGGATCAGGAAGATCGAGAACGCGTAGTTGAAGAAGCCGCGGCTAGGAGCCGGCCCGGGCCCGCCGCGGTGGAGGTGGCCGTGGCTCGCGACCGCGACCATGCCGAGCAGCGCCATCAGGGCGAGTCCGACGAGAGCGAGGCGGCCGAGAGGTGTGCGCCGTGGCACCTGCAGACCTTAGACGCGCCGGGGGTCGCTGCCCGAGATCTCGATCAGCGGCGAGGAGCGCGCATGGTCGACCTGGAGCGTCGTGTGCTCGATGTGGAAGCGCACGGCGAGCAGCCGCTCGAGGTCGCGCCGCACCGCGTGGCAGTCGTCGCCCGGCTCGACGAGCACGTGCGCCGACAGCGACGGGAAGCCCGACGAGATCTCCCAGACGTGCAACTCGTGCAGGCTCGTCACCTGCGGATGGGCGGCGAGCTCCGTCCGGATCTCCGTGACGTCCATCCCCTCCGGCGCGGCCTCGAGCAGCACCCTGCCGGAGTCCCGGAGGAGCCCGTAGGCCGCACGGAGCATGATCGCGGCGACGACGAGGGCGGCGATGCCGTCGGCGCGCACGAAGCCGGTCGTCAGGATCACGACGGCTGCTATCGCGGTCGCGATGAACGCGAACAGGTCGGTGAGGATGTGCTGGAAGCTGCCCTCGATGTTCATGCTCGAGCGGTTCGCCTTCGACAGCTGCCAGGTCGCGAGCAGGTTGACGACGATTCCGGCGAGCGCGACGAGGAGGATCGGGAGCCCGGCCGGGCTCGGCGGCGAGACGAGCCGCGCGATGCCTTCGTAGACGATCAGCGCGGCCAGCACGAGCAGCGTGAACCCGTTCGCCTGGGCGCTCAGGATCTCGCTGCGCCTGAGCCCGAACGTCAGGTTCCCGCCCGCCGGCCTGCCGACGAGCCAGATCGTCGCGAGCGAGAGGCCGAGCGCGGCCGCGTCGGTGAGCATGTGCGCCGCGTCCGAGAGCAGCGCCAGCGAGTGGACGAGGATGCCGACGACGACCTCGACCGCCATGAAGGCGACGATCAGCGCGAGGGCGGCCGCAAGTCGCTTGCGGTCGGCGTCGGGGCTCACCGTCGCGTGCGCGTGCCCCGCTTGGTCAGCAGGCATCGCAGCAGCCCTCGCCGCGCCAGCTCTGGCGCCCCTCGCGGATCGCGACGGCGGCGATCACGAGCGCGGCGGCGGGATCGGCCCACCACCAGCCGAGCACGGCGTTCGCGAGCAGCCCGGCGAGCAGCGCCACCGACAGGTACGCGCAGAGCTGTGTCTGGGCGGCCTCCCCGACCGCCGCCGACGACCCGAGCCTCCGGCCGATGCGGCGCTTCGCGAGCGCGAGCACCGGCATGGTCGGCGCGGTGAACGCCGCGAGCCCGATCCCGACCCAGCTCGCGCCCGGCTCGGCCGCGACGACGAGGCTGCGGACCGACTCGATCGCGACGTAGGCCGCGAGCACGAAGAAGCTCATGGCGATCAGCCGCTGGGCCTGGCGTTCCGCCGCGTGGGAGCCGATCCGGCCGCCGGTGAAGAGCCACAGGACGACAAAGCCTGCGAGCGCCTCGATCAGGCTGTCCGCGCCGAAGCCGATCAGCGCGATCGAGCCGGCTGCGACGCCGGCGGCGACGGCGATCGCGAACTCGACGACGTGCCATGCGAGCCCGCCCCACGCGAGCAGCCGCGCCTGCCGCTCGAGCCGTGCCCGCTCCGTGGGTTGCGGCACGGCCGGCCGGCCGATCGGCGTCAGCTGAATCGTCTCGCTCACCCCGGTACCGTACCGCCGCCCGCGCTGAGCTAGGGTCTCGCCGTGGCCGGGCTCGACGGGAAGACCGCGATCGTCACCGGCGCGTCGAGCGGCATCGGCGCGGCGACCGCTCGCGCGCTCGCGCACGCCGGCGCGCGCGTGGTCGGCGGCGCGCGGCGCGTCGACCGGCTCGAGACGGACGTCCGGCTCGAGCTCGACGTGACCGACCCGGCGAGCTGCGAGGCTTTCGTCGCAGCGGCGGGTCCCGCCGACATCCTCGTCAACGCCGCCGGGCTCGCGCTCGGGCGCAACCCGTTCACGGAGTCGAACGAGGAGGACGAGCGCACGGTGCTCGACACGAACGTGAACGGCCTGATCCGGATGACGCGACTCGTGCTCGCGACGATGCGCGAGCCGGGGCACATCGTCAACATCGGCTCCGTCGCCGGACACGCGGCGTACCCGAACGGCTCGCTCTACGTGACGTCGAAGTTCGCTGTGCGCGGCTTCACGCGGGCGCTCCGCGAGGACCTGCTCGGGCGGCCGATCAGGATCACCTCGATCGACCCCGGGCTCGTCGAGACCGACTTCTCGAAGGTGCGCTTCCGCGGGGACGAGGAGCAGGCGGCGTCGGTCTATGCCGGCGTCGCGGCGATGCAGCCCGAGGACATCGCCGAGTGCGTCCTCTTCGCGGTCACGCGGCCGCCGAACGTGAACGTCGACGAGCTCGTCGTGATGGCGCTGGCCCAGTCCTCCGGTGCGCGGATCCACCGCGCATGACCCTGACGATCCTCGAGGGCTCGACGTTCTGCATCTGCGACGAGCGCGGCGACGTCACGAGCGAGACGGGCGGATTCTTCAGCGCGGACACGCGCTACCTCTCGCTGTTCAGGCTCACGCTCAACGGCGAGCGGCCGCTGCTGCTCTCGTCCGGGAAGGTCGAGTACTTCTCGGCCGCGTTCTACCTCCGCAACCCGCTGGCGGGCGGCCTGGAGCAGGACTCCCTCTCGATCGTGCGGACGCGCTTCGTCGGCACGGCGATGCAGGACCGCGTGACCGTGCAGAACGAGTCGATGAAGCCCGTCGCCTTCGACCTCGCGATCGAGCTCGGCTCCGACTTCGCCGACATCTTCGCGGTCAAGGACCACGACTTCTCGCTCGGCGATCCGGTGCACGCGAAGCCGCTGCCGCCGCTCGCCGAGGGCCGCTGGGACGCCGACGCGCGCCACCTCCAGCTGACCGACTCCGGCGGCGAGCCTGTCGGCACCCAGGTCAGCTTCTCGCGCGCCGGCGAGACGAACGGCTCCGGTGTCTCCTTCCGAATCGAGCTCGCGCCGCGCGAGCGCTGGGACCTGCTGCTCGACGTCTTCCCGACGGCCCCGGGCGAGCACGTCACGCCGCTGGTCGCCGAGCGCCGCTTCGGCGACGAGATGACGCACGTGCGCGACTCGCTCGCCGCCTGGCAGCTTCGCGTGCCGCAGATCCGCGCCTCGTGGGACGCCCTCTCGCACGCGTTCGGGCAGTCGGTCTCCGACCTGGCGGCGCTGCGGATGCGCGGCGCGGGCGGCGTCGGCAAGCTGCCCGCGGCCGGGATGCCGTGGTTCATGACCGTCTTCGGACGCGACACGATCATCACGTGCCTCCAGACCCTCCTCTTCGGCCCGGAGCTCGCGCGGAGCGCGCTGACGGTGCTCGCCGAGCTCCAGGCGACCGAGGACGACGCCTCGATCGACGCCGAGCCCGGGAAGATCGTCCACGAGGTGCGGAACGGCAAGGCGGCCAAGGTCTGGTTCTCGCGCTACTACGGCACCGTCGACGCGACGCCGCTCTTCCTCGTGCTGCTCTCCGAGGTGTTCAACTGGACCGACGACGTCGCCTTCGTGCGGAGCATGCGCGAGCCGGCGCTGCGGGCGCTCTCGTGGATCGACGACCACGGCGACCGCGACGGCGACGGCTTCGTCGAGTACGAGCGCCGCACCGACCGCGGGCTCGACAACCAGTCGTGGAAGGACTCGGGCGACTCGCAGCGCTTCACCGACGGGACGCTCGCGAAGACGCCGATCGCGCCGTGCGAGGTGCAGGGGTACGTCTACGACGCGAAGCGGCGCACGGCCGTGCTCGCGCGCGAGGTCTGGCGCGACCGCGAGCTCGCCGACCGGCTCGAGCGCGAGGCCGAGGAGCTCCGGCAGCGATTCGACGAGGCGTTCTGGATCGAGGGGCGCGGCGGCTACTACGCGCTCGCGCTCGACGGGGACAAGCGGCGCGTCGACTCGCTCACCTCGAACATCGGCCACCTGCTCTGGAGCGGGATCGTCCTGCCGCACCGCGTCGACGCCGTCGTCGACCGGCTGATGGGCGAGGCGCTCTGGTCGGGCTGGGGCGTGCGTACGATGTCCGCCGCGGACGCCGGCTACAACCCGCTCAGCTACCACAACGGCACGGTCTGGCCGCACGACAACTCCCTGATCGCGGCCGGTCTCGCCCGCTACGCGCGCTGGCCGGAGGCGCAGCGGATCGTCCGCCGGATGATGGACGCCGCCGGCCACTTCAACTGGCAGCTGCCGGAGGTCTTCTCGGGGCTGCGGCGCGCCGACACGCCGTTCCCGATCGCGTACCCGACCGCCGCCCGCCCGCAGGCGTGGGCGGCCGGCACGCCGGTGCTCCTGCTCCAGCTGCTGCTCGGGCTCCAGCCCGACCGCAGCCGCCAGCTGCTCGACACGATCGCTCCGCTCGAGCTGCCCGCCTGGGTGGGCGACGTGCGGCTGACCGGCGTGCGGGCGTTCGACCGGCAGTGGGACGTGCGGCTCGCCGACGGCCGGGTGAGGGTGGAGGCCGTGTGAGGGTCGCGGTTCTCAGCCCGGTCTGGTTCCCGGTGCCGCCGACGGGCTACGGCGGGATCGAGTGGGTCGTCTCGCTGCTGGCGGACGGGCTCGCCGATGCCGGTCACGAGGTCACGCTCTTCGCCTCGGGCGACTCGCACACGCGCGCGACGCTCTCCGCAGTCTACGAGACCGCGCCGAGCGAGTTGATCGGGCGGACGATGCCGGACCTCCGCCACGTGCTCGCCTGCTACGACCGCGCCGCCGACTTCGACGTGATCAACGACCACACGGGCCTGCTCGGAGCTGCGCTCGGCGGCGCGGTCTCGACGGCGATCGTCCACACGGTGCACGGGCCCCTCGACGGCGAGGCGGGCCCGATGTACGAGCAGATCGCGCGGATCTCGCCGCGCGTCGGGCTGATCTCGATCTCGCTCAACCAGCGCAAGCCCAAGCCGGACCTGCCCTGGATCGCGAATTGCCCGAACGCGCTCGACTTCTCCGTCTATCCCTACAGGCCCACGCGGGGCGACTACCTGCTCTTCCTGGGCCGGTTCAGCCACGACAAGGGCGCCCACCGTGCGGTCGCCGTCGCGATGGAGATGGGCGTGCCGCTCAAGCTCGCCGGGAAGATGCGCGAGCCGAAGGAGATCGCCTACTTCGAGGAGTTCGTCAAGCCCCACCTCACCGACACGATCGAGTACCTCGGCGAGGTCAGCCACGGCGAGAAGGTCGAGCTGCTCCAGGGCGCGCGCGCGACGCTCTTCCCGATCGAGTGGGAGGAGCCGTTCGGCCTGGTGATGATCGAGTCGCTCGCGTGCGGGACGCCCGTGATCGCGACGCGCTGGGGCGCCGTCCCCGAGGTGATCGAGCCCGGTCGCGGCGGCGTGATCGTGGACGACTGGCGCGCGATGCCGCTCGCCGTCGAGGAGGCCGACCGGATCGACCCCGAGGTGTGCCGGGCGTACGTCGAGGAGCGCTTCGCGCCGGAGCGGATGATCGCCGACTACGTCGCGGCGTACACGGAGGCGATCACGCGCGCCGCCTGAGCGTGCGCACGTCGCGCGAGAGGAAGACCGGGAGGGTGGCGACGAACGCGAGCGCCGCGGCTCCGATCAGCGCCTCGCGCGTCCCGACCGCGTCCGCGACCGGAGCCGCGACCGCAAGCCCGATGGGGATGAGGACGAACGAGCCCACGAGGTCGTAGGCCGAAACGCGCGACAGCTTCTCCTGGGGGATCTGCTGCTGCATCGCCGTGTCCCAGAGGACGCCGAAGATCTCGACGCCGAAGCCTGCAATGAAGGCGAGCGCCGCGATCGCGACGACAGGGAGGGGAACGGCGAGCCCGATGATCGGCAGCGGGAGCGCGAGCACGCCGAGCGTCGCGACGAGGAGGATCCGGCCGGGGCGGAAGCGGAGCATGAAGAAGCCCGAGGCGAGCAGGCCGAGGGCCTCGGCGCTCACGATCGCACCGAACGCCGCCGCGCCGCCGAGGCGGTCGCGCGCCACGACTGGCCCGAGAACGTTCAGCGCGCCGGTCTGCGCCGCATTTACGAGCGAGAACTGCAGCACGATCACCCAGAGCCAAGTCCGAGACCAGAACTCCCCCCAGCCCTCGCGGAGCTCCGTGAGCACCGTACTGCCCTCCATGCGCAGCCCGGCCGGAATTCGCATCGCGCCGATGAAGACGGCTCCGAGCGCGAACGTCACGCCATCGATCAGGATCGCCCAGCCGGGGTTCGTGGCCGCGACGAAGACGCCGCCGAGCGCGGCGCCGCCGATGGAGGTCGCGTTCAGCGCGAGCCGCAAGAGGGCGTTCGCCTGCTGGAGGAGCGACGGCGGCACCGTCTGCGGCACGATGCCCGTGTTCGCGGGGAAGAAGAACGCAGTGGACGTACCGTTCACGGCAGCGAGCGCAACGATGTGCCAGAGGTGCGCGGAGCCCGTCAGGACGAGGAGCGCGAGCACACCCTGGCCCGCGCCGCTGACGAGGCTCGAGACGACCATCACGCGATGGCGTGGGAGCCGGTCGGCGATCACTCCGCCGAAGAGGAGGAAGATCACCTGCGGGACCGTCCGGGCGGCGAGGACGAAGCCGAGATCCGACTTCGATCCGGTCAGTTCGAGGATCGCGAAGGCGAGCGCGATCGGCGCGATCGCGTT
>DAISLG010000024.1:0-16090 GCA_036820565.1 Gaiellaceae bacterium
GGACGGGAGCTTCCGCGTCCACTCGCTCCGCGACGGGCGGCTGCTGCGCGAGACGGCCGTGCCGACCGGCTCGTACAACGTCCAGCAGGGCTGGGGCCGCGTGCTGACTCCGTCGCTCGACCACGGGACGCTCTCGATCCTCTCCGCGCGCGGCGCGCTGCTCCGGCGCGTTCGCGTCGCGGAGTCGTGCCACGACGCCTGCTTCCTCGACGCTCCCTAAAGGGGAACGAGCCGGCGCAGACGCGCGCGCTCGGCCGGCAGATAGAAGCCGAGCGGGGCGAGGACGAGCGGGTACGCGATGCTGATCACGACCGCGAGCACGAGCGAGACGTGGAGGATCTTCCCGGCGACCACGAGGCCGACGGCGACGGCCCCGAGCGTCGCGACCCGCCGCCACTGGTACGGCACCGGGTAGACGCGCTGCGCGTGCCACGTCATCGCGACGAACATCAGCGTGTACGCCCCGACGGTCGCGATCGCGGCGCCCATCATCCCGTAGGGCGGGATCAGGGCCAGGTTCAGCGCCACGTTCAGCGCCGCCGCGCCCCCCGTCACGACCCAGTTGAACCCCGTCCGCCGCGCGCGGCCGATCCCGATCGCGACCACCACGTAGCCGGCCTGCGCGGCTCCTGCGAACGCGAGCGGCGCGACCACGCGCGACCCCGCCCAGTACTGCGCCGGGAAGATGTGGACGATCCACGGCGACGTCAGGCCGAGCGCGAGCGCGATCCAGCAGACGACGAAGAGCAGGTACGTGAGCACGTAGCCGTAGGTGCGGCGCGCGTCGCGGTCGTCCTCGATCGAGTAGGCGAAGGCCGGCCAGGCGGTGCGGAACGCGGTGAGCAGCAGGACGATCACCGAGGCGATCCGCACGCCGATCGAGTAGACGCCGACCTCGCCGCGGCCGGCGAGCTTGACGAGGAAGAAGCGGTCGCTGAAGTTCGTGATCCAGAGCGCGAGCGCGGACGGCACCAGCGGCATCCCGAAGCGGTTCATCTCGCGGAAGAGCGCGCGGTCGAACTGGAGGCCGAGCTGGTAGCGGCGGTAGCCGAGCAGCACGAGGTAGACCGACAGCGTGCCGACGAAGTTCCCGACGATCACGCCGACCGCGCCCTTGTGCAGCCCGACGACGAGGACGACGGTCGCGCCGACGGTGATCAGGATGTTCGCGAGGCTCGCGCAGACGAACGCGATCGAGCGCTCCTCGACGCGGAAGAGCGACGTCAGCTGCTCGTAGTTCATCTGCGCCCAGATCCCGACGAAAGCCGCGCGCACGAGGTTCGCCTCGGAGCCGGTCGCGAAGATCGCCTGTGAGAGCTGCGGCGCGAGCACGAGGCCGGCCGCGAGCCCCGCGGTCGCCGTCGTCATCGTGAACCAGAACGAGGTGCGGACGACGACGATCCGGCGCTCGGGGTCGGGCGTGTCGAAGTAGAAGCGGAAGAAGGCGCTCGAGATCCCGGCCCGGAGCAGGATCACCAGGACCGCAGAGCCGGCGACGAGTGTCTCGACCGAGCCGAGGGCGACGCGCCCGAGGTAGCGCGTGTAGAGCGGGAGCAGGAAGATCGCGAGGACCCGCGAGACGATCCCGCCGAGCCCGTAGATCGCCGAGTGGCGGACGAGGCGCTTGAGCTGGGCGCCGATCACTGGAGCTGACCGTAGATGTCGAGCAGGCGGTCGGCGATCCGGTCGATGTCGTGGACCTGCTCGACGTAGGCCCTGCTCTCGGCGCCGATCCTGCGGCGCTCGGCCGGCGACTCGACCAGCGGGCGAAGCTTGTCCGCGAGGTTCTCCTTCGTCGCGGCGACGATCGGCAGGCGGACTCCGAGCTCGGCCGCGGCCCGGTCGACGATCGTCTCGTCGAGCTTCGCCAGCACGGGCTTTCCGAGCGCCATCGCCTCGAGCGCGAAAACGCCGTGCCAGCCGGCGTTCAGCTGGTCGACGACGATGTCGGCTCGGGCGTAACGCTCGCGCGCCTCGTCGTGGGGAAGCCCCTCGACGATGTCGAGCTCGACGTCGAGCTGCGCGCAGGCGGCGATCACGTGGGCGGTGCCCTTCTTCTCGCGGTTCGAGGGCGCGTGGACGACGATCGGCCGCACGCGGTCGGACGGCGGGACGGGCGTGAACGGCGTCAGGTCGAGCCCGGGCGGGACGACGTGCGCCTCGGGCACCCAGCGGAGCGCGGCGAACGAGCCGACGATCTCCGCGTCCGCACGCTTCCCGTAGGCGAGCTCGGCGCGGCTCTTCCCGCGGATGTCGGAGCCGAGGTAGTGGAAGACGGACTTCTTCCGGAGCGCCCGCAGGATCGGGAACTGCACCGACTTCGGCACGAGCGTCAGCCCGAAGTAGAAGTGGAAGATGTCGGTGCCCGGCAGGAGCTGCGCGAGCGCCCGCCACTGCGTCAGCTGTCGCCGGGCGAACCCACCGCGGCGCTCGAGCGACCAGTCGGCCTCGGGGTGGAGCTTGCCCCGCTCGAAGACGACGAGCCGGGCGTCGACCCCCTTCCGCCGGAGGGCGCGGACGTTCTCCCAGGGAATCCCGGCGACGTTGACCGGGCAGTGGACGACCCTCAGCGCTCGTCCCATTCGACCTGGTCGAAGTAGCGCAGGGCCGTCCGGCCCGGACGGACGCGCGACTGGAGCGCCCGCAGCTCCTCCTCGGAGATCTCGCCGAGCGCGTGCTTGACGCCGAGGTACGGGATCTTCAGATCCTCCTGGTAGACGATCGTCGAGATGCGCGGGTTGATCTCGATCACGGAGTCGCCGACGAGCTGGATGTTGAAGAAGTGGTCGAGCGCGAGCTCCTCGCAGATCCGCGCGGCGATCTCCATCAGCTCCGGATCCTCGAGCGTGACGAAGTACATCGCGAGGCCGGCGCGCATCGCCTCGCGCGTCTTCGCGTGGCCGAGCGCGATCCGGCCGCCGATTGCGATCCCGTCGATCGTCCGCTCGCCGCCGGTCGCGAGCTCCATCACGAGCAGGTCGGGGCCGCCCTCGTCGGGCAAGAGCTCGACCGCCTCGTCGAGTCGCATCGCGACCGAGCCGGGCCGCTCGTTCAGGAGCTGGTGCGCGCGGTCGACGGTCGGGTCGAGCACGCGGAAGCCGCGCGAGCCCGACGAGAACACCGGCTTGAAGCAGACGGGGCGCTCCGGATAGCCGAGCTCCCCGGCCGCCGCGGCGACCTCGCGCGCGCCGTTCACGCGCCGGAACTCCGGCGCCGGCACGCCGATCCGGTGCAGCATCGAGTACGTCTCGGCCTTGTCGTTCGAGCGGTGGATCGCGTCCGGGCTCGCGACGAGCACCGGGATCTCGAACCGCTCCTTCGCGCCGGCGAGCCCCTCGAGGTCGAACGACGACTGCGGCAGCACGGCGTCGACCGACTCGCGCTCGCAGACGTCCAGGATCGCGTCGGCGAAGCCGGGGTCGGAGCCCGACGGGACGACGTGGAACGCGTCGCAGAGATGGCGCCCGATCGAGCGTTCGCTCATGTCCGTGCCGACGAGGCGAACCTCGCGCTCGCCGTTCTCGCGCAGCCCGCGGAGGAGCGCCGCCGTGCCGGGCGCGCCCGAGGCAGAGACGAGGACGGTGATCGGCTTCACGACAGGTCGATTCTGTCGTTCGCCATGTGCTCCAGCCTCAGCTCCCGCTCCGCGTCGAGCAGCGCGAGCATCGACTCGCGCATCGTCGCGCCCTCGTAGGCCCAGATCTCCGGGTGCGTCAGCAGCTGGAGCCAGTCGGGCTGGCCGCGGGCGAGCGCCTCGTGCGGGCAGCCGCTCCGCCAGTGCTGGTTCGAGTCGGACCGGTAACGGTCGGGGTCGAAGAAGCCGTCCTGCATCACGTTGACGACGCCCTCGACCGGCGCGTGCATGTACTCCGGATCCGGGTTGTGCCAGGCGATCACGGGGTCGAAGCGCTCGTCGCGCGCCGCGTTCGGATAGACCGCGTGCAGCCCCACGCGGTGGCCGAGCTCGCGCAGCCGCTCGATCGCGTCGCGGCCGGCCTTCGAGGCGAGGTTGTAGAAGACGCTCTCCGTCATCAGGAAGTAGGTCGCCCGCGCGCCGGCCTCGGCCTCGAGCTCCGCCAGCGCAAGCGCCGCCTCGAGCGAGAGGTCGACGTCGTGGCGGAGGATCAGGTCGCCCGGCCGGGGCTCGCGGTCGAAGAACGCGAACCGGTAGCCGCCGGCCGTCGCCGCCTCGAGCAGCTCCCGGTAGTGCGCGAGCGAGAAGTCGCAGCTCATCGCCGCGCCAGCACCCACTGGAACGTGGCCTCAGCCTCAGGCTCGCGAATCGTCACGACCTCGTCGCGTACGAGCTCGAACCCCGCATCGACGAGCAGACGCGTGTTGGTCTCCGGCGGGAAGCTCGAGAAGAAGTTCGTCGCTCCGAGGAAGTCGCCGACCCAGTCGTCGGTGTCGCCGGCGCCGAGCGTCGCGAGGAAGAGCCCGCCGGGGACGAGCCACGCATGGATGCGCGCGAAGAGGCCCGTGAGGAGCTCGCGCGGGACGTGGTTGAACGCGTAGAACGACGCGACCGCGTCGAGCGACGCGTCGTCGAACTCGACGGACGTGAAATCCGCCTGGAGGAAGTCCGCCTCGGGCACCCGCGCTCGCGCTCGGCGGAGCTGCTCGCCCGAGAGGTCGAGGCCGGTCAGCCGGAATCGTTCGGCGAGCGCCCTCGTCTCGGCCGTGCCGTTGCCGCAGCCGAGCTCGACCACGCGCGCGCCCTCCGGCAGGCGCGAGACGAGCTCCTCCAGCCATTCGGCGCGCGGGTCGTCCTCGATCTGCCGGACCCAGGCCTCCCACGTGTCCGCCATGGCGTCGTAGCCGTCGCCGACGATCTTCGTGCGCGGATCCGTCATTCGACCTCCACGTCGAGGAGCGTCGCCGCCGCCTCTGCGCGCTCGAGCGCTTCGAGGTTCGTATCGCCGACGGCGATCACGTACCCGCGCCGGTCGCCGTCGAGCCGCACCGGCCGGATCGTCTCGCCGACCGCGAGGTACGACTCCGCCTGGACGACCCCGGGGAACGCGAGCATCTTCTCGACCGTCCCGACCGACTTGACCTTGCCGGTCGGCAGTGGCCCGGGCTCGGCGGTGAGGAAGCGGATCGCGAGGGGCTGCCGGAAGGCAGGCTGCACGAGCTCGTTCGGGAGCTCATCGCCGAGCGCCATCCGGATCTGGACCTCGACGAGGTCGACCCCGACGGCATGGCGGACGAGATCCGCCATCTGCCCGCCCGGGATCCGCGCGGCGACCTCGACGACGGTGACGCGCCCCGCGTCGTCCGCGATCAGCTGCGGAAACGCGATTCCGTCCCGGAGCCCGAGGGCGTGGACCGCATGGATCGCGACGCGCTCCGCCTCCGCGAGCGTGTCCCCGTAGATCGTCGCCGGGTAGACGTGGATCCAGCCGACGCCAAAGCCGATCCCCGGAGGGCGGAGTCGATCCGAGAGCGTCAGCGGGAAGACATCGCCCTCGTACGCGATCGCGATCCCGTTCAGTTCGAGCCCCGGCTCGAACGCCTCGATGATCGCCTCCTCGCCGGGCGACTCGGCGAGCGCGGCGTGCAGGTGTGCTTCGAGGTCGTCGAGGGACTCGAGCCGGAAGACGCCGCGCTGGCCCCCCGAGTCGGCCGGCTTGAGCACTGCCGGCAGCCCGACGGTCTCGAGCGCCTCGTGGCCCTCCCGGATCGTGCGGACCGCGGCGAAGCGCGGCTGGGGCACGCCTGCGTCGGCGAAGCAGCGGCGCATTGCGATCTTGTTCGTCATCAGGTGCGCCGTCTCGGTCCCGATCCCCGGGAGCCCGAGCGCCTCGGCGACGGCGGCGACGACCGGGACTGCGCGGTCGGCGGAGACCGTCATCACGCCGTCGGGCTTCAGCCGCCGCGCGGCCTCGATCACGGCGGCGACGTCGCTGAAGTCGACGACCTCGGCCACGTCCGCCTCGGCGAGGCCCGGTGCCTCTGCGTTGCGGTCGACGGCGGCGACGCGGTGGCCGAGCTCCTTCGCCCGGAGGATCGCGCGCCGCTGGTGCCGGCCCGCGCCGATGAACATGACCGTCTTCATCGGGGCGATGCTACGAGAAGAGGAAGGCGACGCGGTTCCAACGGCCGACCTCGCAGCCGTCGTTGCGCCTGAAGCGAGCCCAGACGCGCCGGCCCGAGAGGACGCCGCTGACGATCGCCACCTGCGGCCCGCCGTAGATCTGGGTGCACGCCGTCCCGGACGGTACCGGCGCGAACGCGGGGCGGCCGACCCGCGCGAGCTGCGCGCAGTCCGGATGCGCTGGGCACCGAACCGCCCAGTGCCGCTGTGGCCCGGCGGGGCCCTGCGGGAAGAGCGAGATCGTCAGCGCCGTCAGCGCGGCCGCGAGAGTCGCCATCTCCACACACTAGACTCGTTCCGTGGCCCTGGAAGGCAAGCGGATCTTGATCACCGGCGGCGCCGGCTTCATCGGGACGACGCTCGGCAGGCGGCTCGTCGACCGGAACACGGTGATCGCGGCGGACAACCTCCACCGCGACGCGCTGTCCGGCACCGAGCTCGCCGACCACCCGAACTTCGAGCTCCATCAGGCGGACGTCCTCGATCTCGACGCGATGAAAGAGCTCGCGCGCGGGGCCACGCACGTCGTCCACTGCGCCGCGATCGCCGGCGTCGACACGGTGCTCGAGAGCCCGGTGCGGACGATGCGCGTCAACGTGATCGGGACCTACAACGTGCTCGAGGCGGCGCTCGCGACGCTCGACTCGGTCGAGCGCTTCGTCGACTTCTCGACGAGCGAGGTCTTCGGCACGCATGCCTTCCGGGTCGAGGAGGGTCAGGTCTCGACGATCGGCTCCGTCGGCGAGGCGCGCTGGACGTACGCGGTCTCGAAGCTCGCGGGCGAGCACATGGCGCACGCCTACCACGACGAGCTCGGCCTGCCGACCGTGACCGTGCACCCGTTCAACGTCTTCGGGCCGCGCCAGATCGGCGGCGGCGCGATCCGCGCGTTCATCGAGGCGGCTCTCGGCGAGCGCGACCTCGTCGTCCGCGGCGACGGCTCGCAGATCCGCGCGTGGACGTACGTCGACGACATGGTCGAGGGCGTCCTCCTCTGCCTGGAGCGGCCCGAGGCGGTCGGCCAGGCGTTCAACATCGGCAACCCGCGCTCGGCCGTCACGATCTACGACCTGGCGCAGCGCGTGCGGCGGCTGACCGGGGCGCCGGGTTCGATCCGGTTCGAGCCGCACACGAGCGCCGACGTCGAGCTGCGCATCCCCAACGTCGGCAAGGCGCACGAGCTGCTCGGCTGGGAGCCGCAGGTCGAGCTCGACGACGGCCTGGAGAGGACGATCGCGTGGTACAGGGAACGAACGCCCGCATCCGTCTAGGCGCGCCGGACGTCGGCGCCGAGGAGGCCGCCGCGGTCGCCGAGGTGCTCGAGTCCGGTCAGCTGACGATGGGGCCGAAGGTCGCCGAGCTCGAGGAGGGCATCGCGCGCGCCTGCGGCGTCGAGCACGCAGTCGCCGTCTCGTCGGGCACGGCCGCGCTCCACCTCGCCGTGCTCGCGCTCGACGTCGGGCCGGGCGACGAGGTGCTCGTCCCCGCGTACACGTTCCCCGCGACCGCGAACGTCGTCGCGCTCGCCGGCGCGAAGCCCGTGCTGGTCGACGTCGACCCGGAGACGATGAACCTCGATCTCGGCCGCGTCTACGAGGCGGTCACCCCCCGGACGAAGGCCGTCCTCGCGGTGCACCTGTTCGGCCGCCCGCTCGACTGGGGCGCGCTCCAGGACGCCGTCAGCCCGGACGTCCACCTCGTCGAGGACGCGGCCGGCGCGCTCGGCGCACGCTGGCAGGGGATGCCGTGCGGCGGCCTCGGGACGATGGGCTGCCTCTCGTTCCACCCGCGCAAGATCGTGACGACGGGCGAGGGCGGCGCCGTGACGACCTCGAGCGGCGAGCTGGCGGACTCGATCCGGCGGCTGCGCCACCACGGGATCGCGCCGCGCGGCGACTTCGACATCCCGCAGGCCGGGCCCAACTACCGGCTCGCAGACATTCTCTGCGCGGTCGGGATCCCGCAGCTCGCGCGGCTCCGCGAGCTGCTCGCCGCCCGGGCGCGGATCGCCGCCGGCTACACCGAGCGGCTCGCCGGCGTCGTCGAGACGCCGTCCGCCGAGGAGGGCGACACGCACGGCTGGCAGGCCTACGTCGTCCGCCTCGACCGCCGCGACGAGATCCTCGCGGCCCTCCGCGCCGAGGAGATCGAGGCGCAGATCGGCACCTACGCGCTCCACCGCCTGAGCGCATACGCCGACCAGGGTGCGTTCCCCGGCGCCGACCGCGCCTTCGAGCGGGCGCTCGCGCTGCCGTTCCACACGAAGCTGACCGAGACCGAGCTCGATCGCGTCGCCGAGCGCCTGACAGCGCTCGTCACGGTTTAGAGCTCGTCCCGAAACGAGCTCTTAGAGCTCGTTCCAGAATGAGACGCTGTGCCGTCGGGCCGCGCTGCGCGGCGCCTGGCTGTGTCCTCGGTCGCGCCCATAGCTTTTGCTATGAGCGCTCCCTGCGTCCGTGCCAGGCACCACGCATCGCACCCCGTCAGCGAGGTCTCATTCCGAAACGAGCTCTTAGCTCAATCGCAACCTGGGCGCGGTCGCGGCGATGACCACGCCCATCGCGGCGAGCAGGCCGAACGCTGCGCGCAGGCCGATTGCGGAGGCGACCGCGCCGACGACAGGCGGCCCGACGAGGAAGCCGAGGTAGGCGATCGTCGTCACCGTCGCGACAGCGCTGCCCCGCTCGTCCTCAGGCGCGCCGCGGCCCGCGGCGCCGAACAGGATCGGCGCCGCGACCGAGACTCCCGCGCCCGCGACGAAGAACGCCGCGAGCGCGAGCGGCACGACGCCCGCGCGGCTCGCGACGACGAGTCCGGCGGCGGCGACCGCGCCGCCCAGCGCCAGCAGGCGGCGGTCGCCGAGCCTCGCGCTCGAGCGGTCGCCCGAGAGCCGCCCCGCGAACATCGCCGTCGCGTAGAGCCCCGGGGCGAGCGCGCTCGCGAGCGGCGGCGCGTCGAGCACGCGCTCGAGATAGAGCGCGCTCCAGCCCTCGATCCCGCCCTCGATCCAGAACGCTGCCGCGCAGACGGCGCCGAGCGCGACGAGCTCGGGGCGGATCCGGCGCGGCCTCCGCGACCGTCGCCGGGGGATCGGCCCGGGGCGCCGGTTCGCCATGGCCGTGAGCGCGAGCACGACGCCGAGGCCCGCGAGGATCGGGACGCGGCCCGCACCGGCCTGGCGAGCCGCGCCGACCGCGACGGCGCCGCTGACGACGCCGGCCGAGAAGAGCGCGTGCGCGAGCTGCATCAGCCGTGTGCCGGTCCGCGCCTCGATCGCGGCCACCTCGGCGTTGATCGCGACGTCGAGCGCGCCCGACGCGGCTCCGAGGATGAGCAGGGCGGCCCCGAGCGCAGGGACCGACGCCGGCAGGGCGGGGAGGAACGCGGCACCGGCGAACGCGAGCAGCGCGAGCGGAAGCACCCGCGAGCCGAAGCGGTCGATCGCGAGGCCCGCCAGCGCCATCGCCGGGATGGCCGCGGCCGCGATGCAGAGGAGTGCGAAGCCGAGCTCCGCCTGCGACGCGCCGACGGCCTCCTGGACGCGCGGCAGCAGGGCCGCCCAGCCGCCCCAGAACGCGCCGAACGCCCAGAAGGCGAGGAGCGCTCCGCGCCTAGACGACATCCCAGCCGTCCGGAAGCTGCGGAATCGGCCAGCTGGGGTCGGGGCGCCAGGCCTCCCAGCCGGTCGGCCAGGGCGGGTCGGCGAGGACGCGCGCCATCTCCGCGCGGACCTCGGCCTCGTCGAGGTAGCCGGTACGCGCCGCCTCCGCGAGCTCGTGCTCGTCCTTCACGCGGATCTCTCCGTCGCCCTCGACGATCAGGTCGAGCTTCTCGTCCACGAGGTCGAAGCACGCCCCGCGACGCACGCTGTCGCGCTCGAAATTGACGTACCAGTTCTCAAATCGCCCGCCGCCGAAGATCAGCCAGACGGAATGGCGCGCCCCGGGGCGGACGAACCCGAGTGCCTCCTTCGTCGAGGGGCGGTCGACGAGGGCCCAGTCGACCTCGCCCGGAATGCGGAGCTCTCGGCCCTCGAAGTAGGGCCGCTTGACGATCGCGCGTTCCGGATGCCAGAGGACGCTGCAGCCGTCGCGCTCGTCGACGATCCGCACGGCGGTCACGCGCCAGACGCGGCCGCGCCAGGTCTCGCGGTGGGCCGCGTTCACAGCTCGTCCCACCGCGCGGGAAGCTCGGGAACGACCCACGACGGATCCGGGCGCCACTTCTCCCACCCCGTCGGCCAGGGCGGGTCGGCGAGAACGCGCTCGCCCTCGGCGAGGATGGCGGCGCCCTCCTCGGGCGTGAAGCGTCCGCGCGCCGTGGCCGCGGCGAGGTGCTCCTCGTCCTTCCACGCCCAGCGCCCGTCCGGCTCGATGACGATGTCGAGCGCGTGGTCGCGCGAGTCCCACCCGAGCGGCGACTCGCGGAGCGGCTCCTGGAGGTTCACGTACCAGCCGCCGAAGGTGCCGTCCTCGTCCCAGAAGAGCCACAGCGAGTGCGCGTCGCCGAAGCGCGTCAGCTTGAGGCAGTGGTCTCGCCACACGCCCTCGCGGAGCGACCAGTCGAACGTCGAGAGGTCGACGCACTCGTGCAGCGCGGCGACTCCGCGCTTGCCTCGCGTGCCGCGTGGGACCCAGAGGACGACCTGTTCCCGGGTTAGCTCGACGAGCGTGTGCGCCATCGCCCAGCGCACGCGCCCGAAGGCGATGCTGCGCCAGAGCACGGCGTCACCAGGCCGCATCGGGCTCCCAGCGCGACCACGACTCGTCCCACCAGCGGCGGCCGGCGTCGAGCTCCGCCGCCATCGCGTCGCCGTTCGCCCGGATCTTGGCAGCCTCGGCGGGTGTGAAGCGGCCCTCGCGGACCCGCTCCTCGAGCAGCTCGACGTCCTTCCACTCCCAGGGCCCGGCGGAAGGGATCCAGATGTCGAGCTCCTGGTCTAGCGTGTCGAAGCCGACCTCGGTGCGCCGCAGCGGCTCCTGGAAGTTGACGTACCAGCCGGCGAAGTCGCGCTCGGTGCCTTCCCAGAAGTGCCAGATCGCGTACGGGTCGTCCGGGCGGTGGAGCATCAGCACGCCGTGACCGCTCCACGCCTCGCGATCGGCCCACGGGTGGGTGACGCCGACGTCCGGGAACTCGAAGCCTGTCCCCTCGGCGAGGTAGAGCGCGATCAGGCCCGGCTCGTCTCGCACGACGCGCACCGGCGTGACGAGCCACACGCGCGCGCCGCGCAGCACCTGGCGGAGCAGGATCTCGTCGCCGCCGGCCCACGTAGCCTCCTCCACGCGGGCTGAGTCTACGAGTCGGCCGTTATCGTCCTGTAAATGGAGCCGCAGCTGTCCGTCGTGGTGACGCTCTTGAACGAGGAGCGGTCGATCGACGAGCTGTACCGTCGCACGGTCGAGGCGATCGGCGGCCGTCCGTTCGAGCTGATCTTCGTCGACGACGGCTCGACCGACGGGACCTTCGCCGCGCTCCAGCGAATTCACTCTGGGGACCCGCGGGTGCGGGTCGTCCGGTTCAAGCGGAACTTCGGCCAGCACCCGGCCATGCACGCCGGGCTCGCGCGGGCGCGCGGCGACGTCGTCGTGACGATGGACGGTGACCTTCAGAACCAGCCGGAGGACATCCCGCGGCTCGTGGCGGCGGTGGAGGCGGGCGCCGACGTCGCGAGCGGCCGGCGGGAGGGGCGGCGCGACTCGTGGGGGCGGACCTTGCCGTCGCGCCTGATCAACGGGATGCTGCGGCGGTTCACCGGTGTCGCGATCGCCGACTTCGGCTGCGCGTTCAACGCCTACCGGCGGAGCGCGGTGACGCCGATGCTCGGCTCGATCGGCAGGCAGAAGTTCACGAAGGCGCTGATCCTCTCCGGGGGCGCGAGCGTGACCGAGGTCGACGTCTCGCACGCGGCTCGGGTCGGCTCGTCGCGCTATTCGCCGCTCCGGCTGACGCGGCTCGCGCTGCACGTCCTCGCCGGGTTCTGGCCGCAGCCGATCCAGTGGATCGGCGTCGCGCTCGGGACGGTCTGCACGCTCGGCGCGGCGGCGCTCGGCGTCTACGGCGTGGCGTACTGGATCGACGAGGCGAACTTCCCCGGCCCGCTGTTCGGCGGCGTCCTCGTCCTCTTCGTCCTCGGCATCCAGGGCTTCATCCTCGCCCTCGTCGGCGAGTACCTCGGGCGGATCCAGCGCGAGGTCGAGGGCCGCCCGCTCTACTCGATCGAGCGCGAGCTCGGCTGACGGAGGCATGTCCAGGTGACAGTCACGGGGCCATGTCCGGGGTCTGACCCCGGACATGGCTGGAAGGGACGTGGTGCAGCTGAGGCACAGCGGCGGTAAGAATGCGGGGGTGAAGCGCGTACTCGTCACCGGCGGCGCCGGGTTCATCTCCTCGAACTTCATCCGGTACCTGCTGGCCGAGACACCGTACGAGGTCGTCTCGCTCGACGCGCTCACCTACGCGGGGAACCTCGAGAACCTGGCGGACGTGCTGAGCCACGAGCGTCTCTCGTTCGTCCACGGCGACATCCGCGACGCGCGGCTCGTGCGCGAGCTCGTCGAGGGGGTCGACGTGATCGTCGGCGCCGCGGCCGAGTCTCACGTCGAGAAGTCGATCGAGCACGGTGCCTCCGAGTTCGTCACGACGAACGTCGAGGGAACCCAGATCCTGCTCGACGCGATCCGCGAGACGCCGGTCGAGCGCTTCATCCTGATCTCCTCGAGCGAGGTCTACGGCACCGCCGAGAGCGCGCCCATGGACGAGGAGCACGCGCTCAACCCGCGCTCTCCCTACGCCGCCACGAAGGCCGGCGCCGATCGCCTGGCGTACTCGTACTGGACGACCTACGACCTCCCGATCGTGATCGTCCGGCCGTTCAACAACTACGGCCCGAACCAGCACCCGGAGAAGGTGATCCCCCGCTTCATCACGCAGGCCCTCTCGGACGAGCCGCTGACGATCCACGGCGACGGGCACGCCTCGCGCGATTGGCTGTACGTCGTCGACGACGCCGAGGCGATCGAGTCGATCATCGCGGCGCCCATCGAGCGGATCGCGGGTGAGACGATCAACATCGCGACCGGGGTCGACATCTCCGTCTCGGAGATCGCTCGCACCGTCCTCGACCTGCTCGGGAAGCCGGCGGATCTCGTCGCACACGTCGAGGAGCGCCCCGGCCAGGTCGACCGCCACATCGGCTCGACCGAGAAGGCGGAGCGGCTGCTCGGCTGGCGCGCCCGCACCTCGTTCGAGGACGGTCTCGAGCGCACCGTCGCGTGGTATCGCGACAATGAGGCCTGGTGGCGGGGGATCCAATCGACGAAGGCGACCGCCTACTCGTCCTAGGGGCCGGGCCGGCGCAGCTCGGCCTGCTCGAGGCTGCCCGCGAGCGAGGCCTGTTCACGATCGCCGTCGACCGCGATCCGGCGGCGCCGGGATTCCGCTATGCCGACCGCCGCGCGATCGTCTCGACCGAGGATGAGCCCGCGATCGAGCGGCTCGCGTCCGCGGTGTCGATCGACGGCGTGATCGCGCCCGGGATCGACTGGCCCGTCGCGATCGCCGCGCGGATCGCCGACCGCCTCGCGCTCCCGCACCCGATCTCCCCGGCCGTCGCCGTGCTCGCGACGTCGAAGCTGCGCCAGCGCGAGCGGTTCGCCGAGGCCGGCGTCCCCCAGCCGCTGTCGCGCGTCTACAACGGCCCGGGGGACGAGGTCGGCTTCCCCTGCGTCGTCAAGGCGCCGGACCGGCAGGGCCAGAAGGGGCTCGCCATCGTCCGCGAGCGAAGCGAGCTCGAGGCGGCGGTCGAGGCCGCGCGAGCCGCTTCGCGCAGCGGCGCCTGCCTCGTCGAGGAGCTCGTCGACGGCCCGGAGGTGACGGTCGTCGCCTTCTCGACCGGGGGCGAGTTCGTGCCGCTGACGGTGACCGACCGGCTCACCGCCGACCCGCCCGCGTTCGGCGTCGCGCTCGCGCACGTCTTCCCGAGCGAGGCCGCCGACCCGCGCGTCGTCGGCGCCGCGCGCGCAGCGGCCGAGGCGCTCGGCATCGAGGACGGCCCGACCTACACGCAGATCCGGATCGGGCCCAAGGGACCGCAGGTGATCGAGCTCGCCGCGCGGCTCGGCGGCGGCCACGACGCGGAGCTCTGCCGCGCGGTCACCGGCGTCGACCTGAACGGCCTCGCGCTCGCGGCGGCGCTCGGGAAGCCGATCGAGCGGCCCGAGCCCCGGGCGCTCGGCGCCGGCTGTGTCCGCTTCCTCGTCGCCCCGCCGGGCCTGCTCGGGTCGGTCGAGGGCATCGATGAGGCGCGCGCGCTCGACGGCGTCGTCGACGTGCGCCTGTACCGGGAGAGCGGCTACGTCTTCGGCCCGCTCCGCCGCGGCACGGATCGCGCCGGTGCCGTGCTCGCGGTCGGCGAGAGCCGCGGCGAGGCGCTCGCGCGGGCGGATCGCGCCGCGGAGCGCATACGCTTCGTCCCGGCCGATGCCGGAGCTCTCGTCGAGACGTAGCACCTTCCTCTCGTTCCAGCCCCCCGCCGTCGGCGAGGAGGAGATCGAGGCGGTCGCCGAGACGATCCGGTCGGGCTGGCTGACGACCGGGCCGAGCGCCGCCGAGCTCGAGCGGCGGATGGCCGAGTACCTCGAGGCGAAGCACGTGCTCGCCGTCGCCTCCGGCACCGCAGCGCTGCACCTCTCGATGCTGGCGCTCGGCATCGGCCCCGGCGACGAGGTGATCACGACGCCGATCACGTGGCCCGCGACCGCGAACGTGATCCTGCACGCGGGCGCGACGCCGGTGTTCGCCGACGTCCGCGATTCCGACCTCAACATCGACCCCGACCGCGTGCGCGAGCTCGTCGGCCCGAGGACGAAGGCGATCGCGCCCGTCGACCTCGCGGGCCAGCCCGCGGACCTCGACCCGCTGCTCGAGCTCGGTCTGCCGGTCGTCGAGGACGCCGCACACGCCGCCGAGAGCCGCTACCGCGGCCGCAAGGTCGGCTCGATCGCGGACGTGACGTGCTTCTCGCTCTACGCGACGAAGAACATCGCGGCGGGCGAGGGGGGCCTGATCGCGACGAACCGCGACGACATCGCTCGGGCGGTCGACGACCTGCGGCTGATGCGGCGCGGCCACGGCTCGCTCTACGACATCGTCGTGCCGGGCTACAAGGCGAACCTCTCCGACGTGCACGCCGCGATCGCGCTCGTCCAGGCGGGGAAGCTCGACCGCCACACCGAGATCCGCCGGCGCCACGTCGCCGCCTACGATGCCGCAGTCGCCGATCTGGACGGGATCGCCCCGCTCGCCCGCGACCCGCGCGACACGCACGCGCTCCACCTCTACGTCGTCCGGATCGACGCCGAGCGGGCGGGCGCGACGCGCGACGAGTACCAGCGCGCTCTCGCCGAGGAGCAGATCGGGACGAGCATCCACTTCCTGCCGGTGCACCTGCTGACCGCGTACCGCGACCGGTTCCCGGAGCAGCCGCCCCTGCCCGTCGCCGAGCGCGCCGGGTCCGAGGTGCTCTCGCTGCCGCTCTCGCCGGCGCACTCGGACGACGACGTCGCGGACGCGATCGCGGCGCTCCGGCGCGTGTACGCGGGGTTCACCCGGTGACGCGCTCGCTGCGCCTGGCCGCGACGTTGCTCGTCACGGGGCTCTGCGTCGCCTACCTGCTCTGGAAGATCGACGTCGGCAAGACGCTGCACATCCTCGCGGCGGCGAGCCCGGCCTGGATCGTGCTCGCGGTCTTCCTCTTCCTCGTCACCGTCCCGCCGATGTCGTGGCGCTGGCAGCTGCTCCTGCGGGCCCGCGGCGTGCGGGACTCGCTGCGCTGGCTCACGCGCGCGTACTTCGTCTCCTATGCGGCCGGCCAGGTGCTGCCGACCTCGCTCGGGGGTGACGCGTCGCGGATCTACGAGACCACCCGCCGCCACCCCGGGAACGGCGCGGCGATCACGGGCTCGATCCTGCTCGAGCGCGCGCTCGGCGGCG
>DAISLG010000025.1:0-11177 GCA_036820565.1 Gaiellaceae bacterium
CGACCTCGACCGGATCCTCCAGGACGTGATCGACCACGCACGGACAGCGCCGGCGGACGTCGGCGCGGCTGTCTAGGAGGGTTTTGGTGGAACGTCGCTCGTCGTCGGGGTGCGATGGTCGTCCCGAGGCAATGGGACGAGCTTCGCTCGCCAGAGCGCGCGTACCCGATGGGTACGGGCGCGACTGAGGACGCCGCATCGGGGCGAGCAGCGCGGCCCGACGGCTCAGCGCGCGTTTCGCCAAGCCCTCCTAATAACGGCGGAGTGGATTCCACAAAGCGCCGCTCGCCGCTCGAGCTCCTGCATCCGGACGGGATCGCGCTGACGTCGCTCGTGCTCGGAGACTCGTGCCCTCCCGGGCTGGAGCCGCGCGGGCCCGACGCCGACACAGTCGAACTCGTGATTGTCGCCGGTGCGGAGCTCGGGCCCGCGTTGCAGACCGCAGCGGCGCGGCTGGCGCCGGACGGGATCCTCTACATCGCAGCGCCTCCGCGTCGGGCGGCGAAGGCGATCGAAGCCGCCGGTCTCGCGCCGGGGCCGGCCCTGCTGAACCTGCGCGGCGCCGGGTCGCGGCGCCTGCTCGTGCCGGCGCAGGCTGCGGCCTACGCACTCGACCAGCTCGTCCCGGCCGCGGGCTGGAGAGGGCGCGCGGCGCGAGCGGCGGTGCGCGGCGGCGGCGCGCGGCTGCTCCCCCACGTCGCGCCCAGCGGCATCGTCGCCAGGCGCCCAGGGGCCCGACCGCTACACGATTGGCTCATGACGCTGGGCGGGGTCGACACGGATTCCGCGATCGTCTCCTGGAGCGACGGGCCGTCGCTGCTCGTGCACGCCGGCGAGTTCGTCGCGAAGGTCGGTGGCGGACCGGCCGAAGCGGAGACGTTACGTGAGCTCGAAGCGGCGGCGCGCGCGGCCGGGGCACGGGTGCCGGAGCCGATTCGGACCGGCGCCGTCGCGGGTCTGCCCCTCCTCGTCGAGTCCGTAGTCCCGGGCAGGCCGGCGTCGTCGCACCTGACGCCGAGCCGGATCCCGGCTTATCTCGACGAGCTCGCCGGCTGGCTCGAGCGTTGGAACGTCGCGACCGCGCGGCCCCGGCGTCTCGGGCAGGCCGAGCTCGACCGCGCCCTCGTCACACCTCTCCGTGCGCTCGAGCTCGACGAGGAGCATCGGCGCCGGCTGGAGGAGCGGTGCCTGCGTGCCGAAGGACGCAGCGTGCCGTTCGTCGCCGCGCATCACGATCTGACGACCGCCAACGTCCTGGTCGGAAACGGCCTCGGGATCGTCGACTGGGACGCGGCCGAGGCGGCCGCTCTGCCGCTGACGGACTTCTTCTACGCCGCGGCCGACGCGCGAGCGGCCGCGGACGGCTTCCGCGACCGCGTGGGAGCGTTCGCGCGGACGTTCGCGGCGGACGGCACGCCTGCGGCGGACGTCGAGCCCCTGCAGGCACGCCTCGTCGCAGCCCTCGGGCTCGAGCCCGACGTCGTGCGGTTCTGCTTCCACGCCTGCTGGCTTCGCCACGCGGCCAACGAGCTGGCCCAGTCCGGGCCGGGGCCTTTCGTCGAGATCTCCCGACGGGTCGCTGCCGCCGCGTGAGGATCCTCGCCGTCGTCCCGTATCCGCCCCGCGCCGACGCGACCCACGGCGGGGCGCGCGCGGCGGCAGGGCTGCTCCTCGGGCTCGCCCGTCGCCATCCGGTCGCGATCGCTTACCTGCGCGAGTCCGGCGAGCCGCCGCTCGACGAGGAGTTGCGCGACCAAGCCGACGCGGTTGTCGAGGCGACGATGCCGAACCTGAGCGATTCGGTATGGGCGCAGCGGAGGCGCCGCGCCCGGGCCGCCGCGGGCGGGCGGCCGACGTGGGCGGCAGAGCGGTCCGTGCCCGAGCTCCACGAGCGCATTCGAGCACTGAACCGAACGTGGAAGCCGGACGTCGCGCAGCTCCACTTCCAGGTCGCCTCAGCTTACGGCGGTGACCTCCCGGACGTGCCGAGTGTCCTCCTGGTCTACGAGCCGGGCGCCGCGCATGCCGCCACGGGGCGGCGAGGGCTCTCACCCCGGCTCGACGAAGCCGTCTGGCGCCGGTTCGAGCGACGCGCGCTTCGGGATGCCGGAGTCACGGTCGCGCTGACCCAGCGCGACCGTGAAGCGCTGCTCCAGCACCAGGAGCACGCCCGGATCGAGGTCATCCCGCTCGGCGTCGTCATCCCACTGGAGCCCCTCGACGCACGGGGCCGGGACGAGGTCGTCTGCTTCGTCGGCAACTTCCGCCACACTCCGAACGTGGACGCGGCCACACGGCTTGCGACGGCGATCTTCCCGCGCGTGGCGGAGCGCCCAGGAGCGCGGCTTCGGCTCGTCGGGGCAGAGCCGCCGCCGGAGCTCCTCGAGCTGGCAGGCGAGCGAATCGAGGTCGCCGCGTCGGTGCCCGACGTCACGCCGGAGCTCGACCGCGCTGCTGTCGTGGCGATCCCGCTCAGGCTCGGGGGCGGAATGCGCGTGAAGACGCTCGAGGCGCTCGCGGCTGGGAAGGCCGTCGTCGCGTCCCCCGCCGCCGTCGAGGGGATCGACGTGACGGACGGCGTGCAGATCCGGCTGGCCGAGGACGACGAGGAGTTCGCGGCCGCGATCTCCGAGCTGCTGGAGTCGCCCGAGCGGCGGGCGACGCTAGGCGCCGCCGCCCGTGCCTGGGCGATGCGTCACGCGGGGTGGGACGCTCGGGTCGACGAGCACGAGCGGCTGCTCCGGTCGCTCGTCGAGCCCCGATGAGCCCGTGGAAGGCAGCGGAACGCGCCGGAGCAGACGACGTCGCGACGTGGCGCGCCGACCCCGCCGCGCTGGCCCGACTCCCGCTGGGCGAATTCGAGGAGGGACCGCTTCTTCAGGTCGTCGCCCGCCGCATCTTGCTCGCGCTGCGGCTGCCTCCACGCCTCCTGGCCCCGTTGGTGGGTCAGCGCGAGAGCATCCGCCGCGTGCTCGAGCTCACGAGCTACTGGCGCGGCGTCCGGCGCGCGCTCCGGGATCGCGACACCTGGCGGCAGCTGACGCAGGGGACGACGATCCTGATGTATCACGCGATCGGCGCCGATGATGAGACGGCGAGCCGCTTCATCCTCCCGCGCCGGCGCTTCGAGCGTCAGATGCGCGCGCTCGCCCGTCGCCGCCGGGTTCTCGCGCTCGACGAGCTCGTGGCGCTCCACCGCACACACCGGCTCCCGCCGCCGAGATCGGTCGTGATCACATTCGACGACGGCTACGAGGACACGCGCATCCTCGCGGGGCCCGTGCTCACGCGCTTGCGACTTCCCGCGACGCTCTTCCTCGTCACCTCACTGGTTGGCGGGGGGAAGGTCTGGGAGGGAGACGGCGAGCTGGCGGGAAGGCCGCTCGCGTCGTGGGAGGACGTGGACGAGCTGCGCGAGAATGGCTTCGAGCTGGGCGCCCACACGCGGACGCACCCGGTCCTGACCGAGCTGCCGCGCAAGAAGCTGGACGCGGAGATCGCGGGCTCACGCGCCGATCTCGCCCAACGGCTCGGCGCGCCGCCGAGCGCCTTTGCGTACCCGTACGGGAAGTGGAACTTGACCACCGCCGAGGCCGCCCGCCGCGCCGGCTTCAGCTCGGCGCTCACGGTTAGTGCCGGGCGGAACGGACCGGCAACGCCGCTGCACGCGTTGCGCCGCACGGTGATCCAAGGCACCGATTCGCGACTGCGCTTCGCGCTCGGCGTTGCGTTCGGGGACACGACGATTCTGGAGCGACTCGCTCGGCGACTGCGAAGGCGGAACGGATAAGCGAGATGCACCGCCCAAGAATCGACCCGGTTCCGCCAGGCGAGCCGCGCCCGAGATGGTCAGTGATGATCCCGACCTACGAGTGCGCGGGCTACCTCCCGGCCGCTCTGGAGGGCGTGCTCGGGCAGGATCCAGGGCCCGAGCACATGCAGATCGAGGTCGTCGACGACTGCTCCACCGATGACCCGAAGGCGGTGGTGGACCGCTACCGCGGGCGCGCGTCGTTCCACCGGCAGCCGCAGAACGTCGGGCACGTCGCGAACCTGAACGCGTGCCTCGCGCGCTCGAAGGGCGAGCTCGTGCACGTCTTGCACGGCGACGATGCTGTCCGTCCCGGCTTCTACGCGGCGCTCGAAGGGGCGTTCGAGACTCCGGACGTTGGCGCCGTCTTCTGCCGGTATATCGCGATGGACGATGACGGACGCTGGACGGCCGTCGCGCCGCTCGAAACCGGACAGGACGGCGTCATCGAGGACTGGCTGGAGCGGATCGCCCGCTGGCAGCGCGTGCAGACTCCGGCGATGACCGTTCGCCGCGCCGTCTACGAGGATCTGGGTGGTTTCGACGACCGTGCGGGCGACGCCGAGGACTGGGAGATGTGGACACGCATCGCGGCGCATACGCGCGTTTTCCATGTCGTCGAGCCGCTCGCGCTCTACCGCGTTCGCTCCGCCTCCCTCTCGCGCGGCACGCTGCGGACGGGACGCAATGTCGAGAACCTCCGCCGGGTCGTCGACCTGAACCGGGAGTCGCTGCCGCCCGACCGCCGCGAGGAGCTGACGGCGGCAGCGCTGGAGGTGATCGCGTTGACGGCGCTCAAGCGCGCCAAGAGGTTTCTCGGCGCTGGGGAGCGCGATGCGGCCCGGGCGCAGGTTCGTGAGGCCCTTCGGACGAGCCGCTCCACGGCGGTGCTCGAACGGCGAGCGGAGCACGCTGCGATCGCCGCGCGCCGCTCGATCCTGCGCGCACTCGGCCGACGATGAGCCTCGTGCCGGCCGTGACTGTTCTGATGGCCGTCCACAACGGTGAGCGCCATCTGAGGGAGTCGATCGAGAGCGTCTTCGCGCAGACGTTCGCCGACTTCGAGCTCCTCGTCGTCGACGACGGCTCGACCGACGCAACTCCCGAGATCCTCTCCGGCTATGCGGATCCGCGCCTGCGGGTCGTCCGGAACGAGCTCAACCTCGGGCTGACGCGAAGCCTCAACCGCGGGCTCGCCGAGTCGCGCGGCCGTTACGTTGCACGACAGGACGCGGACGACGTCTCGGCCCCGGAGCGCCTCAAGCGACAGGTCACTTTCCTCGACGCGAACGTCGACGTGAGACTTTTGGCGAGCTCGCACGTGCGCATCCGTGAGGACGGGAGCGTGATCGCTGTCCGCTCGGCGCCGACCGACGCGACGGCGATCCGCTGGCGGCTCCTGTTCCTCAACGCCTTCGCCCACAGCTCAGTCATGTTCCGGAGAGAGGATGACCAGGCCCTCGGCGGTTTCAGCGAGGAGTTCGCCTTCGCGCAGGACTACGACCTGTGGTCACGGCTCGCCTTCACGGGCGCCGTCGCCGCTCTGCCCGATCCGCTCGTCCGCTACCGTGCGGCGGACGATTCGATGACTGCGACGATCGCCGCCGACGTGGACGACGTCGATTGCATCAGCCGCGACAACATGCGGCGACTCGGCCGGGCAGGCGTCCACATTGCACAGCGAATCGATCGCGAGGCCGCCTGGCGCCTGCTCTTCGCCGGCACGCGGGGACTGACTCTGCCGCGCGCCGCAGCGGCCGCACGGGACGTCCTCGAGCTCGAAACGGCGTTCGCGCGGTACGAGCGACTGCCCACCGCGACGCGCCTGAAGCGGCGCGGCGCCCTGCTCCTCCAGCTGACGCGTGCGCTGGCACGGCTTGCGGCACGGGAAGCGAGGGTGCGTGGCTGAGCGTCCCGACGTCGCAGTCGCGATCTCGACGCGCGACCGTCCCGACGCTCTCGTGCGCTGCCTCGCGTCACTGCAGGCGGGCCGGGCGCAGCCGGCGGAGATCGTCGTGGCCGACCAGAGCGACACGCCCGCGACCGACGAGCTCGCTGCGCCGGCGCAGCGGGTCCGCGCCCGGTCGGGCGGTCTCGGAACCGCTCAAAACGACGCGGTGCGCGCGACAACGACTCCCGTCGTGGCGGTTCTCGACGACGACTGCGTCGCCGATCCGGGATGGATCGAAGCCATTGCGCGCGCCTTCGCGGATCCGCAGCTCGGCTTCCTCAGCGGTCCGGTGCTGCCGCTGGGTCCCGCGGAGCCGGGAATCCATGCGGTCGCGACTCGGTCGAGCGTGGAGCGCCGCCGCCTCGATGGCCGCACCCTCCCCTGGGACGCCGGCAGCGGCAACAACTTTGCCTTCCGCCGGAACTGGTTCGACCAGATCGGCGGCGATGACGAGCGGCTGGGCCCCGGCGCGCCAGGCAAGGGCGGGCTGGACATGGATCTCTTTCGGCGGCTGCTGCGGGCCGGAGCGCCGGGCCTGTACGAGCCGGACGCGGTCGTCTTCCACGAGCGCGTCTCGACCGCGGGCCGGCTCGCCCGCCGCGTCCCGTACGGTTACGGCATGGGCGCGTGCTGCGTGCTGTGGCTCCGAGAGGGCGACGCTCAGGCGCTGCCGGTGCTCGGGCGGTGGGTGGCCATGCGTTCTAACCGGCTCGCCCGGAGCCTCGCCCGAGGCCGCTGGCTCGCGGTGCGCGAGGAGGCGCTCGTCCTCGCCGGAACGGCGCGCGGCATCGGCTTCGGGATCCGTGCCCCGAGAGCCCCGCGAGCTTGACCGTCGCGCCGTCGATCTCCGTCTGCGTCGTCTGTCGCAACGAGGCGGACAAGCTGGCGGGATGCCTGGACTCCGTCCGGTGGGCCGACGAGGTCGTCGTCATGGACCTGGCGAGCAGCGACGGGTCCGCCGAGGTCGCGCGCGAGCATGGCGCCCGCGTGCTCGAGCACGACCCCGTTCCCATCGTCGAGCTCGTCCGAAACGAGGTCGCGGCCGCCGCCACGGGCGAGTGGATCCTCGCGCTCGACCCCGACGAGCGCGTCGCGGACGGCCTCCCGGACGAGCTCCGGCGGCTCGCTCAGCGGGAGGACATCGACGCCGTGGCGATTCCCGTCATGAATTACGACTTCGGGTTTCCGGCGTCGAGCGCCGTCCACCGGTTCGATCCGAAGATCCGCTTCTATCGCCGCGACCGGGTCGAATGGCCCACCGACCCCAACAAGCTGCCGCAGGTCGACCCGGTGCGACTCCACCGGTTGCCGGATCGCGACGACCTCGTCCTCGTCCACCACCGCAACAGGTCGATCCCGGAGGCGCTCGAGCGGGCGATCCGGTATGCGCCCGCCGAGGCTCAGTTGCTGCTCGACTCCGGCGAGGTGTTCACCGCGCGGAAGATGCTCCTCCGCGTTCTGCGCAAGGCGCGCAAGCAATATGTCGAAGGCCGCGCCTTCGACGACGGCGTGCCCGGGATCATGCGCGCGACCGTCCTCGTGACCTTCCACTTCTACGTGTGGGCGGCGTTCTGGCAGCTCTCGGGCGCGAAGCGCACCGCCGAGGACGACCGGCTGCTGAGGCGTGTCGGCCTCGCCGTCAACCTTGCGTTCGCGACCGCACGCGTCGCAAGGGCTCCGGTCCGGCTCACTCGTCGACTACGCGGCGTTGACCGCTCGAGCTGAGAGTGCCGTCGTTGTGCTCGACGTGCCGGGAGGCAGTGTCGAGCGGGCGCTCGCGCATCGGCGAGGCGCCGAGGTCGCCGTGGTCCGGCAATACGAGGGGCCGCCCGGACGGGCGCTCGACGTCTTCCCGCTCGGCACGTGCTATGCCTGGAACCGTGGGGCGCTGGTCACCACCGCGCCCCTCCTGACGTTCGTCGACTCGCAGAACGGGCTCGAGCTGACGGTGCCGCGCGACGCCTTTCTCGCGGCTCGCGGCTTCGACCACGAACTGGGCTTTGGCACCGTCCGGAGCGGTCCGCACGACTGGGAGCTCGCGCGGCGGCTCGGGATGAAGCTCCCGCGTCCTCAGGTGCGCGAGGCGATCGCCGCAGCTCGCGTCGCGCGGAGGACGCTCGATCTCCGGCTGGCGGCGCATACCGTTCTACGCGGCGGGCTTCCGGGCCTCCTCGGCCGCAGCCGGTGGACCGCACCTGCGGATGCCCTCGAGCACCTGCCGACGGAGCTGGCTTACTCGGGCCCTTTCGAGCCGCTTGCAGCCGCGAACCCGGCCAAGACGCATTTCTCGTACCGGGCGGGCGAAGACGCCGTCGTCCATCTCCACGTCAACCCGCCGCCGCGGCTGCGAAGGTCGCTTGCAGCCCGCGAGGCCATCCGGCGAGATGCGCCTGAAGGCACCGTGCCGACGCTACGCGCCGTCGCCGAAGGCCGCGATTCGCTGTGGGTGCTTGAGGACCTTGTCCCGGGGGAGCCGCTGGGCCCAGAGGCCTCTCTTCCGCGGCTTCTCGACTGGGCCGTCGAGCTGGCCGGGCCGCCCCGCGCGCCGCTCGAGGCCTCGTCGCACTGGCTCGAGCACCGAGAAGAGGTGCTCGTCGCCGCGCCGGCTCACCTCCGGGCGTCGCTCGAGCGGGCGCTCACCGCGGTCGGCAGGCTTCCCGCGCGGCACATGCACGGCGACCTCCAGCCGAAGAACGTGCTCGCGACCGACGGCCGGCTTGTCGCGATCGATTGGGAAGGCGCGTGGCTGGAGGGCATTCCGGGCCTCGATGTTGTGTTCCTCGCGCTCTTCGCCGTGGCGGACGCCCCTGACCTCTTGCTCCTCCAGCGCCTCGCGGAGGGCGCGGACTTGGCGTCGGGCGGGCTGCGACTCGCGCTGGCTCGCCTCGGCGTGACCGCACCAACCGTGCCCGCCGCGCTTCTCGTCATGCTGTCGACATGGGCGGTGGCGGAGGACCGACGGCGCTCGCGGCTTGGGTCGCAGCCCTCCGCTCCCCTCTTCCAGCCGCTGTTGGCCGAGCTCGGGCCACGCCTTGCGGCAAGGATGGCGTGAGGCGTTCGTGAGGCGGCTCGCCGCGAGCGCTTTGAGGCGCGTTCTGGACGTGGCAGACGAGCGCCGCCGGCTGGACGAGCGCACCGCGCCTGCGACGAAGATTGCGCTGCGCTCCCTCTTCCTTGACTACCGTCAGTTAGTCGAAGGCGGCGCACGCCTGCCGTCGGTCTGGGAGACCGGCTTTCGCGTCTTCTCGCAATTCGACGAGGACGGCGTGATCCTATTCCTGCTCGCCGTCGCCGGCCCGGGACCGCGGAAGTTCGTCGAGCTCGGAGCCGGCGACGGCGTCTTCGCCAGCAACTGCGCGAACCTCGCGGTCAATTTGGGGTTCCACGGGCTGTTCGCGGAGGCCCGCGAGGGGCAGGTCGAGGTCGGTCGGCGTTTCTACGCCCGCCATCCCGACACGAAGGACGAGCCGCCCGTATTTGCGTCCGCCTTCCTGACGCGCGAGAACGTCAACGACATCGTTCGTTCCGCCGGCCTCGAGGGAGAGATCGACCTACTCTCGATCGACGTCGACGGCAATGACTACTGGCTCTGGGAGGCGCTCGCCTGCGTCAGCCCGCGCTTCGTCGTCATCGAGACGCACCCGAAGCTCGGCTTGCACGAGGACTACGTGATGCCGTACGAGCCGCGATTCGATGTCGCCTCGATGGCGCCTGGGACCCGCGTGGGCGCCTCTCCGACCGCCATGACGCGCCTTGCCGAGCGGCTCGGTTATCGCTTGGTCGGCGCCAACGTCTACGGCTTCAACGTCTTCTACGCCCGAAGCGACGTGGCCCAACAGCTGCCGACGATCCAGGTACGCGACCTGATGCGCTACGGCGCCTATGGACGCCCGCCGACAAACTGACGAGAGCGGCCGTTCGGCGTCGACCCGAGATACGGTAAGAGCCATTCCGGCGGTTCGTGCGGCTTGCTCCTCGAGACAGGCCGCCGGTGGCGCAGCCTCCGCACGATCTCACGCCCACCTTCGCCGGCGGCGACCGCCAGCGCCTGCCGGAGATCCGCTCTCCTGCGGTGCGCAAACGCCGTCCCAAGGTGCAGCGCGGCCGCTCGAAACCGTCGCCCTGACCGGGCGTGCTCGTCGGCCCGGCTTCGCCTAGCGCGGAGGCGCTCAACCTTGAGCCACCGATCGACCCAGCCTCGCTCCAGCGGGACACCCAGACGGGCTGCGAGGCCGGCGTGTTTTTCCTCGATCCGGCGGAACGCGAGCATGACGTCGCGCCTCCCGCCCGCGCTCAGGTTCGTCGTGTGCTTCCGGTATGCGACGAGCGCCATCTCGACCGCCGCCGCCCTCCCATACTCTGCAAGCCGGATCCACAAGTCCCAGTCATCCAACCGAGGCAGGAGCTCGTCGAAGCCGCCGAGGGATATCAATAGCTCCGTGGACGCCACCACGCTAGACGATCCAGCCCCGATGACGTTCCTGCGGAGAAGCTGCGTGAGAACTGCCTCCGGGTCAGGTGCGGGCGACCGATAGCCAATGTGGCCGTCTGGTTCGAGCATCAGCGCAGCGCAGTAGGCCCAGCTCGCGCCTCTGTCCTCGGCCGCTCGTAATTGAAGGCGGAGCTTCTCTGGAGCCCAAAGATCGTCGTCGTCGAGAAGCGCCGTCCACTCGTGCCGCGCGAGGCGAATGCCGGCATTCCGAGCTGCGGCCTGTCCCGCCGGGCGCTTGTTGCGGACGACGCGGACACGCGCGTCGCTAACCGCCGCCAGCACCGCCGGCGTCTCATCGTCCGAGCCGTCGTCAACGACGATGACCTCGACCGCCACCCCCTTTTGCCCGAGCGCGCTGCGGAGCGCGTCCGGCAGGTACCCGGCGCGGTTTCGCGTCGGGATGACGACGCTGACCCGCGGTTCGTCGCGGCTCATGGATCACGGTCCCGGGCGCTGCCGACCTTCCACTTGTAGCTCAGCTGGATCGGTGCCTTGGTCAGCGACTCGCTGACGGCGGCGAGACCGGCCTCCGTCACATCGCCCTCAATGCGAAAGAGGCGAACGCGCTGCCACCCGAGCAGATCGCCGAAACCGGCCTCGCCTCGAACACCGGCCCAAAGCTCGTACACACGCGGCATCAGCGGCAGGTCGTCGAACGTGCAGTCCACCGTGAACTCGCCCTCAACAGAGTCCGGCGTCGCGCCGTCTAGGAGCATCGACGCCTTTGCCAGCGCGCCGATGCGGCCGTCCGCGATCCCGATCTCGACGATTGGACGGCGAACAAGTCGAGACGCCCGGAGCGAGAGCCGGACCGTCAGAGGACGTCTCGCCACGACCCCGTCGACCTCTCGGCCGCTATCGTCGAGCAGGGTCACCCCGAGCAGCTCGAGCTCCTCGCCGAACTGCGGCGCTCGGCTCGGGCC
>DAISLG010000025.1:11187-16085 GCA_036820565.1 Gaiellaceae bacterium
GGCCCGCCGCGAGGAGCTGCTCCTCCACGCCGTGCAGGTACTCCTTGATTACGTCGCGCGTCGAACCGTCGCGAACGATCCGGCCATGGCTGAGGAGCACCGAGCGCTCGCAGAGGGCCTCCATGGCGCTCATGTTGTGGGATACGAAGACGAGCGTCCGCCCTTCGCGCACGAGCGTCGAAATTCGCTCGACACAGCGGTACTGGAAGCCGGCATCGCCGACCGCGATCGCCTCATCCACGAGCAGCACGTCCGGCTCGAGGTGCGCCGCCAGCGAGAACCCGAGGCGCAGCTGCATTCCCGACGAGAATTGCTTCAAGGGCCGATCGAGCGCGGGCCCGATATCCGCGAAGTCGACGATCTCGTCGAAACGGCGCCGGATGTCTTCGCGCGAAAGGCCGAGGATGCGCCCGTACAGATCGATGTTCTCGCGGCCCGTGAGCTCCGGATGCATCCCCGAGCCAACTTCGATCAGCGCTCCGACGCGGCCGCGCACCCGGATCTTGCCGCCGGTCGGATACGTAATCCGGCTCGCGAGCTTGAGGAGCGTCGTCTTGCCGGCTCCGTTTTCGCCGATCAAGCCGAATGCCTGCCCCTCGGGGATCTCGAGGTCGATCCCGTCCAGCGCCCGGATCATGGCCGCGCCGGAGGATCGCCGCGTGAACAGCGCGACAAGGTCGTCGCGGGCCATGCTGTAGGCAGTGCGGTTGGCACGGAAGTACTTCGAGACATCCCGGAACTCGATCGCGGGGGCCATCAGACGCGGTCCGAGAAGCCACGCTCGAGGCGCTTGAAGAGGGCATAGGTCACGAGTGTCAGAAAGATCGACCAGCCGAGTGCGCCGAAGGCGGTGACCGGATTCGGCCAGTCGCCGTGGATGACGATCCGGCGAATTGCGTCCACCGAGCCGCCGATCGGATTGAGAATCGCGTACGTGTCGCGCCACGCGGCCGGTATCGCCGAGAGCGGATAGGCGATCGGACTGGCGAAGAGCCCGAACTGGACCAGAAACGGCAGCACGTATCGGACGTCGCGGTAATAGATGTTGAGCGACGAGAGCCCGAGAGCGAACGCAGCCGCGAACGCGGCCAGAATCAGAACGGGCACGGGGAGGGCCACCCAGGCCAGCGTTGGCGAGATTCCGTAGAGGAACGTGACGACGACGAGGACGCCGAGACCGATCGCGAGGTCGACCAGTCCCGACAAGACCGCCGTCAGCGGCAGGATCTCGCGGGGGAAGTAGATCTTACGCAGCAGGTTCTGGTTCGCGACGAGACTCTCCGACCCCGTGTTCGCCGCGCCCGAGAAGTAACCCCAGGCGGCCGTCCCGCCGAGCGCGAAGAGCAGATACGGCGTCCCCTCACTCTTGACGTGGGCGTAGCGACCGAGGAAGAGCGCGAAGATCGCGGCCGCGGCGAGCGGCTGCAGAACGACCCAGCCGGCTCCGACGACCGCCTGCTTGTACCGCACCCTGAGCTGACGCGCGACGAACGCGGCCAGGACGTCCCGGAACTGCCACAGCTCACGAACGGACGCTCGGGAGAGGCGGCCGGGGCCGCCGTCGATCTCGATCAGCGGCGGATCGGGCCGCGGCGAACCGAGACCGTCGAGTGGGCGCGAAGAAGCAGTTCTTTGTTGGGTAGCCACTGAGGATTGAGCCGGGAGGGCCGGCGCGGTGCGCCTGCGTCGAATCGTAGCGGGGGCGGCCGCGGACGCCACCCCGCGGCTCGGTCCGGCGCGGCGTACGCTCCCTTGGATGGTGAGTGTGCTGCGACGCGGCGCCCGCTGGGCAATCAAGACGCGGTGGCTCCCCTTCGAGGCGCGGAGCCGGGAGGTTTTGTTCGCCGTCGTTCAACGACGAGTTGGGGGCGTGGTGGGTGCTGCCGCGGAGGTACCACGCATAGCGCCCGCGACCTATGGTTAGCCGGTGGCGGACGACTACGAAGCCAAGACCCGTTACCGAGGGGCCGTCGCGGCCACCTATCGCCAGGTCGGGATGCAGAGCCGCCAGTGGCGTCGCGAATTCGAGGCGCTCGAGCGGTTTCTGGACGGCGTCGCTCCCGGTGAGCGGATCCTCGACCTCCCTTTCGGCGTCGGCCGCTTCGCAGAGCTCTACCACCGGAAGGAAGCCCAGGTGGTCGGCATCGACATCTCGCCCGACATGCTCGCGGAGGCGGCCGCCGACCCGGCGGTCGAGGCGCTCCAACCGACGCTGATCACGGCGGATGCCGAGCAGATCCCGCTCGCCGACGGATCGGTCGACTACGTCGTCTGCATGAGATTCATCAACTGGCTGCCGTCGGAGACGCGCGAGAACGTCCTGCGCGAGTTCCACCGGGTCGCTCGCAACGGTTTGATCGTCCAGGTGCGCCTGCACGAGAGGTATCCGGTCGGGCGCTTTGCCGCTCGTTGGGCGCGGAGCACTGTCGTGAACGGACCCGACGTGGCACGCGCCGCGATCCGGCCGGCTCGCGCAGCGGCGTCGCGGCTTCTCCGCGGGCCGCGCGAGCCGGGCCCGCCGAGGAAGGGCTATACGACGCCCGCGCCCGACGAGTTCGAGCAGCTGCTCGCGCGGCACGGCTTCGAGGTCCGCCGCTCGACGAGGGTTCACGAGGACGTCCGCTTCGCGACTCGCGAGATCTTCTGCAAGCGGCTGTACCTCTGCGCCAGGGTCTAGCGCCCGCCCGCCACGAGCGCCGCGTCGCGCAGCAACCCCCGGAAGCCGAAGCCGTCGCGACATCGCGGGCGGTACGCGCCGGCACGGGCTGCATTGGCGAGCCGAGCCGCGCGTTCGATCCTCCCCAGGCTCCGGTCGTGGACCTGCGCGCGTAGCGCGAGGGACGTCGCGAGCGCCGCCCAAGCGCGGCCTTCCGCCGCGAACGGGCCGCCGCGGAGGAGCTCCGCCCAACCGGCCGCCTGCTCGCGGCGCCGCTCGTAGTAGTCGGCCCCGCCGGTCAGCGCCTCCGCACCCGTCTGCCGAAGGCCGCGGGTCGGCGCTCCCTCCACGTTCACCGGGTGCTGGCGATAGAGGACGAGGCGGTCCGGCAGGAACGCGGTCCGACCTGCAAGCCGCGCGAGCGCGAGCACCCACTCGTCGTGGAGCAGGCGCCCGTGGCGGTGGTGCGCGGCCGGTCGCGACTCCCACGGCAGGATCGCCAGCAACTCGCCGTCGAACACCATCGCCATCCCGGGCGCCTCCGCCCACCGCGGCGTGCTCAAGGCCTCCGCGACCCGCTCGCGTGGGATGTCCGGCACAGCGCGTCCGAGCGGCTGAAGCGACTCGTCGACGACCTCGCAGGCGTGGACGACGAGCCTCGCGTCGTGCGTCTCCAGGGCGACCGCGCACCGTTCGAGCTTCCCCGGAAGCCAGACGTCGTCCTGGTCCGCGAACGCGACAAGGTCTCCGGAGCAAAGCGATGCGGCGCGCATGAAGTTGGAGGCGACGCCGAGCCGCTCCGAATTGCGGTGCAGCTGTACCGGGAAGGGAACGTCCCGTGCGAAAGCCTCGACGACGGCGCAGGTGTCGTCCGTTGACCCATCGTCGCAGACGACGAGTTCGAACGGCGCGAGCGTTTGGGCGGCGATGCTCTCGAGCTGCTCGCGGATGAAGCGTGAGCCGTCGAACGACGCCAGCGCGACGGAGACGGTCATGACACGACGCTCGCGTAGAGCCGCTCATACCCGTCGACGACGCGCGCGACGTCGTACTTTGCGGCCCGCTCTACCGCCCGCCGCCCGATCCGCTCGCGGAGCGCCGGATCCAGCGCCAGGCTCCGGAGCGCGTCCTGGACGGATTCGGCGTCTCCGGCGGCCGGGACGACGCCGGCGCCGTCCGCGAGCAGCTCGTTGCCGGCTGCCGACGCCGGCGCGACACAAGGGAGGCCGCACGCCATCGCCTCGAGCAGGCTGTTCGGCAGACCCTCGCGCTCGGACGGGAGCGCAAAGGCGTCGGCGGCCCAAAGGACGCCTCGGGGATCGGCGACTGCGCCGGTGAAGGTCACATGCTCGTCGAGCCCGAGCGAGCGCACCTGGGCGTGCAGGTCCACGTCGACGTCGTCGTCAGCGCCACGCGAGGCCCCGGCCACGACCAGGCGCGCGGCGATCCCGCCGCTCGCGAGCCCTGCGACGGCGTCGATCAGCACGTCGATGCGCTTGAGCGCGCGCAGATGGCCGACGTAAGCGATGACAAAGTCGTCGTCAGCGAGCTGCAGCCCACCCCGAGCCGCCGCGCGCTCCGCCTCCGTCGGTGGGCGGAACCGATCGCGGTCGAGCGGGACGGGCAGGATGGTGCACCGCTCGAGCCCGAGCTCCAACAGCTCGTCCCGCATCGCCGACGTGAGCACGACGTGCTGGCACCGGGTCAGCAGTCGGCGCCGCAGCCCGGCCTGAACGCGGCGCAGCGGGGAGCCCTCGCCCCGGAGCGCGTCGGCCGCGTCCCCGCGCGCGCCCCAGCCGACGATCGTGCGCGGAAGGAGCCGGGCGGCGGCCGCCGGCGGGACCGCGTCCGTCCACATCACCGTCTGGAGGATCCCGACCCGGCGCCGGCGAGCGGCGAGCCAATGCGCGAGGACGAGCGCGGCGGCCTTGTCCGCCGCGGAGCCCCGGCCCGGCGGCCCGACGCGGTCGACGCGAACCGACTCCAGCACCTCCGCGCGCGGCCACGACCGCTGACGCCGGCGCGTAACGATGCGCACGTCGTGACCACGCGCCGCGAGCTCGCGCGCGAGCAGACGCACCTGCGTCGTCGTCCCCCCCGTGCTCGGCTCGTAGTCCGGCACGGCGAAGACGACCGTCCCCAGGTCGGGGCGCGCCGCGGCAGGCGGCGGTTCAGGAATGTCTAAAGCCGTCGATACAGTCATCCGACTCGATGCGTTTGGCTCTGATCGCGACTCTCCTCC